>JAUZQT010000181.1 GCA_030950825.1 Mariprofundaceae bacterium
TTAGGTACAGTCATTAAGAAGGGAACCGTTTGAACTGATTTTAAGGCCGGCATACCATAGGTATCGACTTGAAAACGCCCTGTAATTGGGCCTAATGGGTTTGCCGCTGTGTATTCATCCAAGTAATAAGGAAGCTTTGCCGCGCCTATTATTACTGAACCAATATTGGTAAAGGCACCTGCGGTATATAAATCAACAACATTATTGGCAATCGCAAAACTATATGAATCCAGCACGCCCAGACCGCCCGTTGCCGCCGAAGGCGTTGCAGGAAAAGTGATAAAGTTTGCAGCAACACTGGCATAAGGGTCGGTGGCGCTGGCAGCTTGAATAGCAGCCAGCGTCTTGCCAATGGTTTGCGTTTTAAAAGACCAAACCAGCGCCACGTTGGCTCTAGGCAGCTGGGTGACAGCATTTGCGGCAGCATAAGTGTCCACATTTAGGATCATGGCATTGCTTAGCTGACGCAAGCCTTCAAGTTGAACAGCAGAAGCGTCCGCAACACCTGGAACCAAGCTTGTACCAGCGGCACTCACCAACGCTGTTGTTTGTTTTAATAAGGAAAACACCCTTGAAGCCACGGCACCTTGTCCCGTTGTTGCCGCCAGCGCGTTGCTTATCGTAACCATATAGTTGGTATTGGATTTTAGTGGCTTCAATGGCTTGATCACCAGCGTTGTCGCACTTGTGGGTGAAGGCAATGCTGCAAAATCAGCGCCAGAGATGAGCTCTCTTGTAATACCTGTAACAGCATATGATTTTAATGCTCCCGCCGTTGTTACTTCAAAAACACGCACGCCAGCGGCAATACTCGCCTTATCAAGGGGAAGAGAGAAGGTTGTTGTAATGGCTGCCACCGTTGAAAACCCATCCAACGCGTTCATGGCAACCTTGGGATCTGTAAAATCTGTTGCGCTCACAACGGGGATATTCAACGTGCCATCGAGTGAGCCTGAAAACAACACATTATTGGGAAAGGGAATAATACTTTTACTCGGGTCAAAATTTGCAACCATGGGACTAACCGTACTTAATGTCCCTGATCCACCATCAGCACCCTTGCATGATGTCATCAACACAGTACACAACACCGCAACCATCCAAGTTATCCATTTACTTTTCATAAGCCCGCCTCCATTCACTAATCATGCTTACAGGGTGAACACAGCATGAAAAAAACATTAACGAAAGCTTAGACTAATATTCACCCAAATAGCAAGAAAAAAAACAACACATCTCCGAATATTCACAACTTATGCCCAAGAGGCTCTTCACCCCCACATTATTCACAAACACAATACAGCTTGGTGTGATTGAGTAAAAATGAGCGCTTTCATTTTGCAGCCATAAATATTTGTAATATCTTTACCTTCTTGGTCTTGGCAAGTATGGTGGGCACCATATTCCACCTTTACACAGGTTCCCTATTATTATGCTACAAAAGATTTTTGGTTTGTTTTCGCGCGATATCTCGATTGATCTAGGCACTGCCAATACGCTTATTTATGTCCGTGGTGAAGGCATTGTTCTTAATGAGCCTTCCGTTGTTGCTGTTTATGAAGGCGGCGGGCCTAAAAATCGCAAAGTATTGGCTGTCGGCACAGAAGCCAAACGGATGCTTGGCCGTACACCCGATACAATTTCTGCCATTCGCCCATTAAAAGACTGCGTGATTGCAGACTTTGTGATTACCGAAGAAATGCTCAAACAATTCATCCGTAAAGTACACAAGCGATCGTGGGGATTAGCGCCACGTATTGTCATTTGCGTGCCTTATGGTTCAACGCCCGTGGAGCGCCGTGCTATCCGTGAGTCGGCTTTATCGACAGGCGCTCGCGAAGTTTATTTGATTGAAGAGCCAATGGCGGCATCCATCGGCGCCGATTTACCTGTGACTGAAGCTTCAGGTTCAATGGTGGTTGATATTGGTGGTGGAACATCTGAAATTGCTGTCATCAGCTATGGTGGCATCGTGTATTCACGCTCTGTTCGCGTGGGCGGCGATAAAATGGATGATGCTATTATCAACCATTTGCGTCGCAAATACAGCCTACTTGTTGGCTCTCCCACAGCTGAAAAAATTAAAATACAACTGGGCAGTGCGTATCCCCAAGAAGAGCGCCGTGAAATGGAAGTAAAGGGGCGTGACCTCATCAATGGCGTGCCGAAAAACCTGCTTTTAGATGACTCTGAAATTCTTGAAGCTCTAACAGAATCCGTGAATGCGATTGTTGATGGTGTAAAAGTTTGCTTAGAACGTACACCGCCAGAGTTGGCTGCGGATATTGTTGATAAAGGCATTATACTAACGGGTGGCGGCGCATTATTGGTCGGCTTGGATCAATTATTGCGTGAGGAAACAGGCTTGCCAGTTACGGTTGCTGACAATGCTTTGAACTGTGTGGTACTGGGTAGCGGGCGCGTGCTTGAAGAGCTGGATCGCATGCGAGGCGTGCTCTTCGAGGAGTAAGCCATGTTGCATCGCCATGTTATTTGGCGTGTGATACTACTTATACTGGTGCTTACCATTATTCTTTCTTTACAACGCCTGCCCATTGGCCAATACATCACACTCGGTATATCGCCACTTATTTCCACACTGCATGCCCCTGCGCGCTGGTGGCATGATGCAGGCCTTTGGCTACAAGATCGCGAACAACTGCAGGAAGAACTGATTACAACGCGTAACACACTTGAACGGCAAACAGCATTGATTCAACAAGGAAAGAGCCTGGCCGAAGAAAACAAGCAACTGCGTCAGCTGCTTAAAATAACCGAT
This sequence comes from Mariprofundaceae bacterium, assembly GCA_030950825.1. Lineage (GTDB taxonomy): Bacteria > Pseudomonadota > Zetaproteobacteria > Mariprofundales > Mariprofundaceae. Next base: position 2,780 of record JAUZQT010000181.1, read on the forward strand.
ATTCATGGTTATCAATGGCGCGCAGCACAAGTATTGGGGCGAAGCCCTGACAAAAAAAGCCAGCGTTTAATTTTGCAAATTCAAAGCCAAGCTGATGATGTTGTGGTGTCCAGCTCGGGATTGGTTGGCTTGGTTGATCAAAGCCTTGCCCAGACAGCCGTTGTACGCACTATTTTGGATGCTTCTCTGGCCGTACCTGTGACCATACTGGATTCACCTTTGGCCGCACTCATTCGTGGCCAAGGTGACCATTTGTTGGTTGATTTTATTCCAATGGAGCAGGCACCTGCCGTTGGTGCTATTTTACAAACCAGTGGCGCTGGCGGAATTTTCCCACCAGGTATTCCTGTTGCACGGATTGTTCGTGTGGAAGCATTGCAAGGGCGTGTGTTTGCGCGCATTGAAGCCAAGCCAACAGCCCATTGGCAACGCGATAACTGGTTGGCCATTGCCTCACGTATTCATCCAAAGGAACCATGAGTATCCCACTTAGTGCTCTGATATGCTTTACTGGCATGCTATGTAACCTTGCTTTTTCGGGGCTTTTTTTACAGCCAGACTGGGCGCTGGCTTGGCTTTTAGCAGCCTTACTTGCACACCGAGGAAATTGGCTCTGGGTCGCCGTTGTTGCAGGTATTCATGATCTTGTCCTACATTGGTCGCCCTTGATTACACTACCTTGGATATTGTTGGCGCCTGCAATTATAGCTTGGAGCGACACACAAATAGGGCCAAGCCTTCTGCAACGCGGCTTTGCCATGCTGCTGGTTATATCCTCACTTTTTTTTGCTGGCTGGAGCCTAGCGGCTGCTTTGTTGACCTTATTATTATGCCTTGTTTTTTGGCATATGATTGCACGTTTATATGCTCAGCCGGCTTGATATTCGCCAGCGTTTTGAAGGGCGCATGTGGTTTTTTCAAATCGGCATGTTTGTACTTTTACTGATATTATTGTTGCGCATGATCAACCTGCAATGGTTGCAACATGAAGGATTAATGTTGCAGGCTGAAAAAAATCGTATCAATGTTGTGCCTATTCTGCCGACTCGCGGCACAATAACAGATCGTTTTGGTGAAGGTTTGGCTGTCAACCATGTTTCTTATCGCCTCAGTATGATCCCTGAACGTATTGAAAATATGGATGCTACGATCAAGCAGCTAAGCACCATGATGCAATGGACGGATCGCCAAATAAAACGCATACAACGACGTATCAAACGCTCTCGGAAAGATCGCCCAGCACTTCTTATGGATAAGTTGACATGGGCACAGGTTGCGCCACTTTCCGCACGCCTTCACCGTTTTCCAGGGCTAAACATTGAGGCTGGAACCCACCGTTTTTATCCATATAAGGAACTCACATCACATTTAATCGGCTATTTATCATTGGCACGCAGTAAAGATCTTAAGTCAGGCTATTTGCGTAATGAATACATCGGTCGCAGTGGACTCGAACGCTCCTTTGAAACGCGTTTGCATGGAACGCTGGGAAGTCAGCAGGAGGAAGTGGATGCACACGGACGGCGCATTGCCGTGTTGCAACAAAGCCCACCAACCATAGGCGGGGATCTGCGCCTGAGCCTGAATGTTCGTGTTCAGCAAGCTGCGGCGAAGGTTATGGGGGACCGTACGGGTGCAGTGGTTGTGCTGGATGTGCATACAGGTGAAGTGCTGGCTCTGCTTAGTATGCCAGGTATTGATACCAACCAATTTACCCTAGGCTTAGAGCAGCAGCAATGGCAGGCATGGCTCAATGATGATCAGCGGCCACTATTAAATCGCACCACACAAGCTGCCTACCCCCCAGCTTCAACATGGAAACTGGTATCCAGCTTTGCGGGTCTGCGCCATGCCAGCCCACTGGCAAGTAGATCAACACAATGCCCTGGTTTTGTGCAGTTAGCAGATCGAAAATTACGCTGTTGGAAACGCCGCGGGCACCGTAAAGTGAATATGCGTAATGCAATCGTGCACTCTTGCGATGTTTATTTTTATGAGCTTGGGGATCAATTGGGGATGCAGCATTTAAGTGATGAAGCAAGGGCTTGGGGATTTGGCGAGGCGACAGGCGTGCCGCTTCCTCCTGAATCCAAGGGGTACCTAGCACCACTGATGCAGCGCTTACATAATGGAAGAAAGCGGCACTGGTATCGTGGAGAAACCATGATTACTGCGATCGGGCAAGGGCAAACCACAGTCACCCCCTTACAAATGGCACGGTTTGCCGCCGCTATAGCCAATGGTGGTGATATATTACGCCCACACCTTGTGGCGGGCAAAAAACCCGAAATTATTCGTCATGTGGATATTAAACCCGAACACTTGAAATTTATTCAAGAAGCGATGTATGCCGTTGCCAACAAGCCTGGTGGAACAGCCTATTACCGCTTACGAAACACGCCGTGGAAAATTGCTGGAAAAACAGGCACAGCTCAGGTTATTGCCATGTCTCAAAATGATGAACATGAAAAAGACAAAACGCCAAAACTGGATAAACATAAAGATCATGCATGGTTTATGGGCTATGCCCCTTATGATAAGCCCAAGGTTGCATTTGCCATTATTGTCGAGCATGGAGGCCATGGTGGTAGTGCTGCAGGGCCTATTGCCAAAGCCATTGTTGAGGAACTTGCAATGCAGGAGGCAAAACAATGATCTCTGTATTGCTGCGCATGGATAAAATTTTAATCATGTGTTTGTTCGGGTTACTGAGTTTGAGCTTGTTTGTATTGTACGCTGCTGTCCATGCTGGGGATACCGCTATATTTCAAAAGCAAGCTATTTTCTGGTTTTTGGGTCTTATAGGCTTTATCGGTGTTTGCTTTGTGCCTTTACGTATCATGGGACTGCTAGCATGGCCTGTATACCTCATTGCGCTGCTAAGCTTGGCGCTGGTTCCTGTGATTGGCGATGTTCATATGGGTGCCCGCCGCTGGCTGGATTTGGGAGTGGTTGCATTTCAGCCTTCAGAAATGATGAAATGGGCATTGATGCTGATACTTGCACACTGGTTTGCATCACGTGAGCCTGATACTTGGCCGAATTTCTTGATCCCCTTAATCATATCAATCTTGCCAGCAGGGTTGATCGTTATTCAACCAGATTTGGGTACTACTCTGGTCTTGTTGTTTGCCGCTGTTGCAATGTTGATTGCATCTGGCTTTGCTTGGCGCTGGCTGCTTGGCGCTATGGCTGTAAGTCCACTGATATTGTGGGTGTTGTGGAATAATATGCATGGCTATCAAAAACAACGGGTGCTGACTTTTTTAGATCCACAAAGCGATCCACTCGGCGCGGGCTATCATGTTATTCAGTCATCCATTGCTATTGGTTCCGGTGGTTTTTGGGGTAAAGGTTACCTTGAAGGAACACAAGGGCGCTTGCATTTTTTACCTGAACAACACACTGATTTTATCTTTGCCATTTTAGCAGAAGAAGGTGGGCTGGCTGCCGTTAGCTTGCTGCTGGTGCTCTATGCCATTCTGATTTCACGCATGTTGACGATTGCATCCTGTGCCCACAGTCGTTTTGGCGCATTGCTTGCTACAGGCATTGCGTCTATTTTTATGCTTTATGTGTTTATAAATATTGCCATGGTTTCTGGCATTTTACCTGTGGTAGGTGTACCACTTCCTTTTATCAGTTATGGTGGATCTGCTCTTTTAACCATGCTCGGTGCCTTGGCCATTGTTATGCGGGTTGGCATTGAATCAAAGGGCAATATTCCGTGGCAGCGTCCAAGCAGCCCTTTAAGCTGAGCACCCCAGAAAAGAGCTGCTTCTTCGCTTTATTCCTGCCAAACCAATACTGGTTTGCGTGCCGCTTGCGTTTCATCCAAGCGCCTGCGAATTGGTTTGATAGGAGCATCATGCAACACTTGGGTATCCCCTGCTTCGCACTGTGCCGCGATTTCCAGCATGGCATCACAGAAGCTATCCAGTGTGGCTTTGGATTCTGTTTCGGTGGGTTCAATCAGCATGGCACCATGCACAATCAATGGGAAGTAAATGGTCATGGGGTGAAACCCCATATCAATTAATTGCTTGGCAATATCCAATGTTTTAACACCATGTTTGTTCTGATATTCATCGGTAAGCAGGCATTCATGTTTGCACAGCCCTTCAAAGGGTACGTGATAGGCACTTTTAAGGCGGTACAATACATAGTTGGCATTTAGTACCGCATCTTCGGCGATTTTATGCAAATGATTGTGACCAAAGGCTGCAATATAGGCATGGGCACGCAATAAAACCCCCACTTGCCCGATGGAGCCCAAGATCGTCCCGCAGGAGCCCTTAGATTCCTCTTCAATGCGATACA
>JAUZQT010000019.1 GCA_030950825.1 Mariprofundaceae bacterium
CTGGAGCTGGTTTAAGAATCACCTGAAACTGGTAGTAGTGCTGTAAACGATTGGGATTTTCACCATAACGACCATCGGTTGGTCGGCGGCAAGGCTGCACATAAGCTGTGCGCCAATCCTTATCATCAAGCACACGTAAGAAGGTGGAGGGATGAAAGGTTCCTGCTCCCATCGAACTATCATAAGGCTGTTGCACAACGCAGCCTTGTTTTGCCCAAAACTGTTGCAATGTCAGCAATAAATCTTGAAAGGTTAACACAATGGGGCTCCCTGCTTTAAAATTTCCATATCATGGGGCATGAGTTTTCTAGTTGTTTGGAATGTGGTATTTTACAGATTCTTCCCGTACTGCTTTAAAGAATTCAATCGCATGTTCTGGTGGAACATCTTGTGTAATGCCGTGACCAAGGTTAAATACATGGCCATTACCATGCCCAAACTTGGCTAAAATATCTTTAACCTCCGCACGAATGCGTTCTGGTTTGGCATATAACATCGTTGGATCCATATTGCCTTGCAAAGCAACACGATCACCGACACGCCGCTTGGCTTCATCAATATCAATCGACCAATCCAGACCCAGTACATCACAACCTGTATCGGCCATGGCTTCCAGCCAGCCCATGCCGCCCTTCGAATATAAAATAACTGGTACTTTACGCCCGTCATTTTCACGGGTTAATTGTGATACAATGCGCTGCATATATTGCAGCGAAAAATCTTTGTAGTCGCGCGTATTAAGAATGCCGCCCCAAGTATCAAAAATTTGAACTGCCTGCGCACCACTAGCAATTTGACCGTTTAAATAAGCGGCAACCGAATCAGCCAGCTTTTCAAGTAATAAGTGCATGCTTTCTGGCTCATTAAACATCATCGCTTTTACTTTTGAAAAGTTTTTAGAGCCGCCACCTTCAACCATATATGTTGCCAGTGTCCATGGGCTTCCAGCAAAACCAATCAATGGTACGCGGCCATTCAAATCACGACGAATCGTGCTTACTGCATCCATCACATAACCCAGCTCTCTTGATGGATCATCCAACACAGGTAACGTCTCCACATCAGCACAGCAAGTGATTGGCTCAGGGAATTTTGGCCCTTCGCCCGTTCCGAAAGTCAGTTCCATACCCATAGCTTCTGGCACAACCAGAATATCCGAAAACAGAATAGCTGCATCGGCATCAAGAATATCAATCGGCTGCAAAGTTACTTCACTGCACAGCTCTGGCGAACGGCATAAATTCAGGAAACCACCCGCTTTGGCGCGTGTTGCACGGTACTCCGCCAGATAACGGCCAGCCTGGCGCATCATCCAGACAGGTGTACGCTCTACATCTTGACGCAAACAGGCGCGCAAAAATAAATCATTTTTTAATTCAGTCATTTCAAATCCTATTGAACCACGAAAATCGCAAAGAATATCAATATGGTATTAATTTCCCTGAGGCTTTTAACGCGCATTATTCACAAATACAGCCGCACGCAGACAGGCACCCTTGCTTGTGTGTATCCAGCATGGGCATGATCTTATGAGGTGAAAGTCCTCTGTATATATTCTGGGATGTTATCTGAATTGATAACTTTTAAAAGTACTAGCCGACGACACTGGATATTCGACATAAGATATTCCAGCGATCAAATCCCCCTCGCATCCTATAGAGCAAAAAAACGTGCACTAAAGTCCGAAACTGCAGCCTTGCTTGGTCATACAATGCCGCTAACCCGCATTATTCACAAATGCTGCCGCGCCCTCGTTTGCTCCTTTGTCCGCAACGAATTCTTTGCCAATCGACCGTATGCATGGCTACGGCACTCATGGCAAAAAAATCGTTGCAAACAAAGCTTCGGCGCGATCATCACGGCGATTCATGAATAATGCGGGCTAAAGAGGCCAATCTTGAATCAGCAGGGTCAGACTCGATTGATTCTTTTATACAAGGGCTTTACATTAAAAATGCAAATAAATTACCATTACATAAAATCAATCGAGTCTGACCCCATTGATTTTTCTTCTTTTCTGAGATTCATATAGGTAAAATAAAACTGCCACACTACAGCCAATTATGTGGCTGCTGTGCATAGGCACAAAAGACGCTCCCAAATATGGTAAGGCTGAGCCATCACTTATAACCTCAAAAAGAAGTTTAGCTGGGATAATAACAATTATGATTAAAGAGATATTTTGCCACCGTTCATCACTTTGTAGTCCCATTAAGGCACAATAATATAAAATGCCGCAACTAACGCCTGACAAACCAGCATAATAAACCATATCGGGTTTTATTATAAATAATGAGCAACTAATCACTATGCTTAACCAAATATAAAGCCAGATAAGTTTGCGGTGACTATTTATTTCAATGATGGCTGCTGCAATGGAAAAAACCAGTAAGTTATAAATTAAGTGTAATGGTGAGAAATGGGCGAAATGGCAACTAAAAATGCGCCAAAGCTCACCATGCTCAATAGCACTGCGATCAAAGACAAATAGAGAAAAAACATCTGGGGATACAGTGGCAACCAAGCATAATAGCGAGATTGCCACGGTGACGGCAGGAATCTTAATAGTTATGCTGATTTTTCTTTTTTATTCCTTAAGCCTAGGATCGTTAAAAGAAGAAAAAGAGCTAGAAAAGAGGTATCAAGGCTACCACCGCCTGTGTAACCTTGAGTACGTATGATTTGATACTCTTCTGGAGATTCTTTTATTTTGTCTTTAAATAGTTCAAGTTGAATATCTAAATTCCTGATTAGGTCTTTACTGGCGAGATCAAAGCTTTTAACGCTATCCTCTCGCAATTGCTCAGATAAATTTATAGGGGTTGCGTTACTTTTAATATGACTTACGCCTGGGGCGCGAAAAAGCATTTTTCTGCTTTGGATATCATACACTGTGGCATCTACCATAGTATGTGTATCATTTTTTTCGCCTGGAATAATATAAGCACCAATAATGGTCCAATATGTGAATGAGGCGAACCCTTCATCAGTGAAACGTGTTTGGTCGTAAGAGAGCAGGGTGATGATATCTACACCGTACATCGTACGAATCTGATCTAAATTGGTGAAGCTGCCTTTATTTTGTAAGTAAGAAGAAGGGATAAGTTCGATGGACTTCACAAAATCATTTTGTTTGAAGTGATTGCTTACTTCTTTCATAAGCTTCATCTTGTCTATTTCAGTAAGAGCCTGACTTCTCAATGTATTCTCTGGTACAAAGGCTACCCCGACTTTTAGTGGCAATGTCAGTCTTGGGATACTGGGTGTTATAATTTGATCTTTTTGGTCAGGGTATAAATATTGAACCACGCTGCTGCTATGATGTTGCTCCCTCATGATGGAGCAACTAGTGAGGAAAATACAAAAAGTTAACATAAGTGTAATCACAGTAATTTTCTTTTTTGATGGTATCATGCTTATCTCCTATAGCTAAGACAACGGGTTAAATAATTTTAATACTTTAGAGTACTATGCACTTGTTGTCTAGAGGTTGGCCGAGAATAGAAAGACCTACTGCGAAACCCCCATTTCGACCCCTAAATATTTTTCCACAACCGAGTGATCGAACGATTGACCTTGCTCACGCCTTTACGAATTGCGCCATAATCACGATCCTCTGATATTGCCAGCTCTGCCAGCTCGATGGCGGCGCGTAACAGACAGAAAGCTGCACCATGCGCTTCTGGTTGACCCGAACCGCCCTTTAGCTTTTTGGCAATGGCTTTTAGTTGTGCCAGTTCGTTGCTCCAGTCCTTTTGAGGTATGCTCGCTACCTTATTTTCAGTAGCCTTGTTATCCGCTGGATTGAGAGAGTAAATGATCTTGTTTTGCCGTTTGGCAGCCATATATTCATCTTTAAGTCTTCGCTTGATACCGCCACCAAAATGAATGTTATTGATCTGCATCTGACCATCATAGATAATGCCTCCCTTAAAGGGGAGCAGCACCGCGATGGCGTAAGTTGGTAGTGCGGACTTTGGAATGATATAATCAAAACTTTCGTTCAGAGCATGAACCGCATAGACCTTTTCCTGCTGAATAAAAATAGCATGATCCTTCAGATATCGTTCAATATAAAACGCACCCCTGATAGCAAATTGCCATGAGTCAATAATGGCAAGAGACTCATCATTTAACTGGTCTGGGTTTTTAGCAACGTAAGCATTGATCAACTGTGGATTATCATATATGTCACTTTTGAGTTCAAAAATCTCCTGTTGCGTCAAGTTTTCACGAATATCCTCACCAAACGTCCTGTCAGAAAACAGCTCCGCAAGATTGTGGCTGAATCGTATGACATAACTCATCAGTTGATAAAATAATTCTACTTCTTCAGGTGGAATTTTCATTTTCACTCACTTTTTTTTAATTTTTTAGGCTAACCACTGATCTATTCGCCCTGTGAAAAGAGTAATGTGGTTTCCCGCTTAAGGATCTTATGCATCGTAAATAAACAACTCATCCAAAGGGCGCGCTGGATAGAAGTTCGGAGTCAAGTAACTGGTTCTGCAACGTAGAAAATGGATTCATAGGTCCGCAGAATTGAATAATTGGTTTTCCGCGACCCTTACATGATCCACTCGGACTTAAAACCTGCCATAAAAACGGTGGCGGTATATTCATTTATCAATCTTGTGTGGGGTGAATTTAATAAATAATACACTGTCCCCGATTTCCCAGGCATAAGCAGAACTATTCATATTGATTCAATACGATATTCCGTTGCCATGACATGACTAGCTCCTGGAGCAAGTATAATTGTATCATCAAAGGCATTAGCGGTTTCTACACATAACATATTCAGATAGCCATCGCGCCCTAAGTCGCCCATCTTTGCTGCGGTCTCTGCCCATGGATTCCAAACCACCACCGAAGAGCTGCCGTGATTGTGAATATGAATGGCGCGCTTTAAACCTGAATCAATAATACGGATATGGTTGCTTGCATGGACATAAACACGATCTACTTCTTGTGAAATCGTGACTGAACCAAGTTGTTGTTTGCGGGTAAAACCTTCTACTTTATCAAGGTATTCACAAGCATCTAGACCCTCGACATGCACCTGCCTCACATCCGATACATAAAAATAGCTATGCAAGGCTTGTCCCAATGTGACATTACTATCACCAAGGTTTTTCGTTTCCAAATAAATCTCCAAGCTTTTGCCAATGGTTATATGCAAGCTTGCTGACAAGGGCTGCTTGCACATGCTTTGAAGCTGAGTATTTTGTTCCAGCTCCAAACGGACAAAGGTTCTACCATCTTTCAAAATACCTGAGGCAGTAGGGTACCAACTGGCAGTTCGTGCTGGGCCATGAGCAGGCAATGAGGGATTTGATGGGTGCGCGCCAAACCAAGGCCAGCATACTGGAATACCGCCACGCAAGGATTTCCCTGTAGCAAAGACTGCATCATCAGACATCCAAATAAGAGCTTGTTCGCCCTTGGGCTGAAAGCTTAAAATGTGCGCACCTTGCAGCGCAATAACAGCCTGCGCAAAGGCATTTTTTATTTCAATCACAGGCATGTCGCCTGCACCAAGCTTGAAACTCAGGTGTTTATCAATGCCCCAAGCTTTATTTAATGCTGTTATGTCGCTCATGCCGACTCCATTTACATCAGTTAGAAATGGATGATTATTTGCGATGCCTTAGTACATCCGTTGTGCAGAAAAATCAGCCAGATCTTCCAATAGTTGTAATAATTCAGTATCACCCGATTTAGGAAGCAGCGCCTTAGCACGCCCTGCATAATCAACGGCTCGTTGCATGGCATATTCTGCACCACAGCACTGTTGAACGCGCAAACGAACCCATTCACGGTCGCCTTTTGCATAACCATCGCGTTCTGCGATATCAGCCGCCCGAGCAGCGAGTTCGTCATCCTGTTGCATAGCGTGAATCAGCGGCAAGGTAATTTTACCCTCTTCCAAATCATGCCCTACAGGCTTGCCTGCTTGCTCAGTATCTGCCAAATAATCCAGTGCATCATCCATCAGTTGAAAGGCGACACCGAGGCACATGCCATATTCAGCGATATTACGTATGGTTTGTTCATTTTGATTGGAGACATGCGCACCAACCTCCGCTGCTGCTGCGAAAAGGACGGCCGTTTTGCGCTCAATCACCTCCAAGCATTCAGCTTCAGTCATCGTTAGATGAAATGTTCGGGATAATTGCAAAACTTCGCCCTCTGCTAGAGCATTGGTAACATCGGACATTAGCGATAACATCGTCATATCTTTATCCTTCACCATCATTTGAAAGGCACGTGAGAACAAATAATCACCGACAAGAATACTCGCCTGATTACCCCATACGCCATTGGCCGAAGGGTTGCCACGGCGCAAATCTGAGGAATCCACCACATCATCGTGCAATAATGATGCTGTATGAATAAATTCAACGACAACAGACATCGGAATGTGTCGATCACCAGAATAGCCAAACAATCTAGCAATCAATAGACATAATAGCGGGCGCAAGCGCTTTCCACCGCTACCAACAATATAATGTCCAATGGCTGGAATCATCATAATATCAGATTTCAGGTTGTCATGAATACACGCATTTACTTTCACCATATCATCTTGGCACAATGCAATAGCTTGAAGGAGAGGGTTATCGGTTGCTTGATTCACAATGTCGCCATCGTAAGCAAGGCAGGGGTAGCGTCAAGTTTCATTGTTTATTAATAATGTACCAACTACAGTTGCGGCATGTTGCAGACAAATAAATTCCGTAGAAGCAGGCTATCAATGTATAGCAAATCGTTTCTGGTCTTGTTTTTACTGCAATTGTTGGCTTCTTCTGCGTGTATTGCAACAGCTGGCGCAGCAGAAAGTATACGGCTCTCGCCAGTTGCCGCACACTGCAATAATAAAAGCCTGACCATGGAAGCAGTCGCAGACATGGAGCACTCAGGGCTTAGTCACTCTGTATGCAGCCACTGTGATATTCCTGATATGAGTTTATCAGCCAGCGCGCTTACAATTACCGATATGGTAGCTGTTTTGTTGGCTGTCATTGATTTTCCTGAAATGCCGCCTTTGCTTTTATCAGACACTCTGGATTTGGCCGATCAAGGCGCACCGCCGCATAGTTTTTCTCTTCTTTACCAAACAACCCTTCGTATTTTAATCTGATTCAAACCTACTGCTGATCTTATGCCATTATGGCATAACTGTGGTTTTGCGCGTTTGCACTTCCATATCAAAATTTGCAGGAGGTTGCTTCGATGCGCCATATTATTAATCTATATATTTTAGTTTTGTTGTTGTTTATATCACCTGCTTTCGGCATGACAGAAGGTATTTTAACGCTCAAACAAGCCGAATTACTGGCTGTACAACACAACCCCGGACTGGCTGCCACTGGCAGCCAAGCTGAGGCGATGTCCAACATTTCAGCACAAGTTGGCAGCCTTCCTGATCCTGTTTTAAGTATGGGAGCTTTAAACATACCTGTTGATAGTTTTTCAACGACGCAGGAAAACATGACCCAGCTCCAATTGGGTATCAGTCAGAAAATACCTTTCCCTGGTAAATTAGATTTGCGGGCGGATGTGGCTGATTTCTTGGCAGATGCTGCAGACTTGGACACAGATGAGTTCAAGTTGCAATTAATCAGTCGTGTGAAAAGTAGCTGGTGGAATATTTTTTACCTAGATCGCGCTTTGGAAACAGTGAAACGAAATAAGCAACTTTTGCGCCAATTTATTCGCATTGCTGAAACCAAATACAAAGTCGGGCAAGGGTTGCAACAAGATGTATTATTGGCTCAATTGGAGCTTTCCAAGCTTTTAGATGTCGCTATTCAACTCAAAGCAGCACGCAGGCAAGAAGAAGCACGACTGAATGTTTTATTGAACCGCCCAGCTCTTTTGGCGATACAATTACCAGCAACGGTTGACGAAGTATTGCCCACGCTGGCAGCGGAATCTGAGCTTGCGGAATTGGCCATAACATCACGCCCTCTACTTGCTAAACAGGATCGTTTTATCGATGCTGCTCATAGCCGCGTTGCACTGGCTGAAAAAGATTATTACCCTGATTTCAATTTAGGTGCGGTATACGGATTACGTAGTGGCATTAATCCAGCCAGTAATCGGAGCAGAGCTGATTTTACCAGTGTGAAGTTGAGCATGACGTTGCCTTTTTTTACAGGCACCAAACAAGATCATCAGTTGGATCAACGCAAAGCTGAATTGGCCCGTACACAGTTTTCATACCAGGATGCCAAAGAAGCTGTTTTGGCTGAACTGTCTCAAGCCCTGGCCGACTATGAAAAGGCTAGAGAGCAAG
>JAUZQT010000002.1 GCA_030950825.1 Mariprofundaceae bacterium
TCATATCACAATTAGATATTCACCCAGTCACTATGCTCTTCTGATGTTAAAATGAGCTTCAAAATTGCCTAGAATGCTTGTTCTGCGGAGCCGCACGTCGCCCTTCCTCGAATGAGGGAGGCGTGCGGCTTTGCAGAATTAGCATTCGACAGCTTGTTTTGTGGTGAGTCATTGAGCTTGCTTATCCCCCTATGAATTTTGCCTACCCATTTAGAATTTGAAAGAGCCATATTTTGTTCATCTTTTCATCAAACATGTCATAACTTCTTTTTTAACTTTTCTTCCAAGCGCAGAATATCACGATCAAAATCACTGTTAAAAAGCCTATCCTGAACGATGCGATATTTTTCAAATTCACTTTTAGCATGAGCCTTGGCAATCTCTGCTGTTACCTTTCCTGCATGTTGTAATATTTCTCGATCTGCTGCCTCCATAAAGCGGTTAAGGCGTATTTCCCAATCTTGCATCGTCATTGGAATATTTCGAAGTGCCATATCTTCCGCCAAATCCAAGTAAGCAGATACCAAGCGCTGCAATTGTGCCATTTCACGTTCAGTTAAATAGTTCTTGGCAATGCTAACGTCAAATTTCTGAATCTTTCCTTTCGGCGCATCTTTCCATGAAGTCAGCCCCATGTGCTCTTTTTGAGCATCAGCACGATGGCATATCATTTCAGCAGCTGTGCGACCATGAATGGCCCAGTGAAACTTGTTTTGTACGCTCGAAAAAAAGCGTTTGGTCGCTTGAGCCGTTAGATCATAATCAATCGATGTTGCATAAATATCCGTAATTTTTTGGTAAAACTTTCGCTCACTTAGACGAATCTCCCGAATGCGTTGCAACTGCTCTTCAAAATATTGTTTACCAAGAATTGAGCCATCATGTTTTAAGCGTTCATCATCCATGGCATAGCCCTTGATGGTGAAATCCTTAATAAAATTCGTGGCCCACTTTCGGAATTGCACAGCGCGTTCGGAATTGACCTTATAACCAACGGCGATGACAGCCGTCAGATTATAATGCTTGGTATGATATTTTTTTTCGTCAGCGGCAGTTATTCGAAATTTTCGAATAACTGAATGCTCTTGCAATTCGCTATCTGCAAACATCTTCTTCAAATGATAATTAATGGTATGGGTTTCAACATTATAAAGCAGACCCATCATTTTTTGCGTTAACCATACATTCTCATCAGCATAAACAGTTTCAACACTGCTTTCACCGCTTGCCGCAATAAAAGTCAAATATTCTGCTGCCGATGAACGAGCGATGGTGACTTCCTTTTTGCCTTTTCCTTTTTGAATACTCATGCCATTCTCTTTTTTCGTGTTTTCTTTTCTTTGGCAAACAGTGTGTTCTTATCTTGTTCTTCCTGAATTATTTTTTCATAGAGTTTGAATAAATACTCCAAACGTTCTTCATCGCTTTCAAACGGTTTAAAGCGATAGCAACGCTCAATAGCCAAGTCATTTTGATGTTGCGCTTTTTCCATGCCAGCCCAAGGCAAAAAAAAATCGTAATGTTTCGGCAAGTCCATCAGAGCAATATCAAGCTTGTCGTCAGTCTTGGTATCAATGGCCAAAAGTGTTGTATAATCCGTCACAACCACAAAGCGTTGATCTTGTTTCAACGCATCTTTCAAAGACAAAATCGCAAGGTGTAAATCTTCTTCATACTCTTCTTTGAAAAACAATTTCTTCTTCCAAGATATTTCGCCAGCTACCTTGGATAAATTAAGGTTCCCTTTCTTTAGCCGAGTGATTGAAGCTTTGGGTAAGCCATACGCCAACAATAAATCATAAATAAACGACGCTTTGGAAAAAGAGCTTATGAGCTTTTTTAGATTTGATTCTATTTGAGAAAAATTCATTTCAGCTACTTCTCAGTTTTAAAACACACCCAAGCCATCCACTTGTTTGACCAGTTCTTTCACAGACTCTAATGATGCGGCCATAGCAGCTTTTTCAGTAGCCGTTAAATCCAATTCCACCACCGACTGCAAACCTCCACCACCCAAACGGCAAGGCACGCCCATATAATAACCATCCACACCGTACTCACCATCCAGATAGGCAGCACATGGCAATACACGCCTTTTGTCTTTTAAAATAGCGGTTGCCATTTCAACCACGGCAGCGCCAGGTGCATAAAAAGCCGAACCTGTTTTGAGTAACTGCACAATTTCCGCGCCACCTTGTGCCGTGCGTTCACAAATAGCAGTAATATCTTCCTTGCACATCATTTCAGTAATCGGAACACCTGCCACTGTGGCGTAGCGGGGCAATGGAACCATCGTATCACCATGGCCTCCCAATACAAAGGCAGTCACATCTGTGATTGAAACGCGTAATTTTTCAGCGATAAATGAGCGCATACGCGCTGAGTCCAATACACCAGCCATGCCAATGACCCGCTCTCTGGGAAAGCCTGAAACCTGCTTGGCTGTGTATACCATGGCATCCAATGGATTGGTAACCACAAGAATGACACAGTCAGGCGATTGCGCTACTACCTTTCGTGTTACATCAGCAATAATTTTTACATTCGTTGCCAATAAATCATCACGCGACATACCAGGCCTTCGGGCAATTCCCGCCGTAATAATCACCAGATCCGAATCTGCGGTGTCCTGATAGTGCTGCGTACCTGTAATCTGTGCATCATAACCCAAAATAGGAGAGGCTTCATACATATCCAACGCTTTACCTTGCGGTATACCATCGACCACATCCAGTAGCACAACATCACCCAATTCACGCTGTGCAGCCAGAAATGCGGCTGTTGCCCCTACATTGCCAGAACCAACAACAGTAACTTTTTTACGCTTAAAATACTTCGTTCTATGAATTCCACTAGACCAACGCATATCAACTCCCTTGTAAATCAGCTGCAGACCAGTGAGACCATAAGCTTGCTTTTATCGGTTGTCGAATATGAAATGCTGGCATGATAAAAACTTCCTATCAAAAAACTCGGTGGACAGAAAAGCTACCATCTATCGTGCATGAGCTATGTCAAAGCATCGCACAAAAAAGCGGCAAAGCATGGCTGGTGGGTGGCAGCGTTCGGGATTTGTGCTTACAACAGTGCATCAACGATTTTGATCTGGAGGTTTATGGATTAAATGCTAAAAAACTCATCGAAATAGCTCAAAAATTCGGCCATACAGAACAGCTTGGTAAACACTTTGGTGTCATCAAATTATGGACTCATGGATATGAGATTGACTTGGCATTGCCACGTATAGAAAAAAAAATAGCCACGGGACATCGTGGTTTTGATGTTCATAGTGACCCTCAACTGTCTACAAAAACAGCATCCAAACGCCGTGATTTTACCATCAACGCCATGATGTTTGATCCGCTCACGCTTGAATTATTGGATTTTCACCAAGGTCAACAGGATTTGACAAAGGGTGTTTTACGCCATGTTTCGCTAGCCTTTTCTGAAGATCCATTGCGTGTGTTAAGAGCCATGCAGTTTGCCGCCCGCTTCAAATTTACTTTAGCACCAGAAACAGCCACCTTGTGTCATGCCTTATTGCCCGAGATTGCCAAGCTTCCCGCTTCCCGCGTTTGGTGCGAATGGCAAAAATGGGCGCATGCTCCCTACCCCTCATTTGGTTTGACTGCGCTCAAGGATAGCGGCTGCCTGCCTGGCCTTTACCCAGCGCTGCAAGCTTTGACAACTTGCCCCCAAGATTCCCGCTGGCACCCAGAGGGCAATGTTTGGCTGCATACCCTGCAAGTCTGTGATCAAGCTGCGCTTATCAGCAAGCGTCAAGGCTTAGATAGTGAGAGCTGCGAGCATTTGATCTTTGCTGCGTTGTGTCATGATCTTGGCAAGCCTGCAACCACCTTCACCGATGCAAATGGCAATATACGTTCCCCCAACCATAGCGCCGCAGGGCTTAAGCCAAGCCGCGCCTTTCTCGCGCATATTTCAGCACCCAAACGTGTTGCCCAGTACATACAACCCCTTGTACATGATCATATCACCCACTTGTGTGGTGCGCCCAGCAGTCGCGCAGTTCGACGTTTGGCACAGCGCCTAGAGCCAGCATCCATTGCCTTATGGGAAATGTTGGTGGAGGCAGATGCCTCGGGTCGTAGGCCTGCACCTGCTGGTAGACCCGCTTTAAACTGGCTTGAAAAGGCCAAATCGCAGGGCAACCAATGCAAGAAAACACCCGCCATTGTGCATGGAAGAATGCTTTTGGATATGGGTATGACTTCGGGAGCAAGCATGGGAGTATGCATTAGAGCCGCTTATCAAGCTCAGCTTGATGGTGAATTTCATGATATTGCGTCGGCAAAAGCGTGGTTGAATATTTACTTAGAAACCTTATCAAATACCATACAAAAATAATCAGATACTTGTTTTTATTTGATTTTGCAAGCTATCAGGAAGACGCTTCGCAATTATGACTGTATCCAAATCCACAACATCCAACCTTTTCAACATCAATATGATCAGCAAGTATGACAAAGCTGGGCCACGTTATACGTCCTATCCAACGGCTCCGATGTTTCACACTGCTATCAATGGTGATGTTTATGCCCAAACCTTAAAAAATGTTGCGCAATCTGATGCCCCATTATCATTGTATATCCATATTCCTTTTTGCAATACCGTTTGTTATTACTGTGGTTGTAACAAGATTGTTACTAAGAAATATGAACGCGCTCAACCTTATCTTGAATTATTACTCCAGGAGGTTGATATGGTCGCGGATGCGATGGGTGACACAAAACGCCTTGTCACTCAGCTGCACTTTGGTGGTGGCACCCCCACCTTTTTAAATGACCAACAAATGCACCATCTTACGGATCATTTACACAAGCGCTTCAACTTTGTGCCCGATGCACAGGGGGAATATGGCATTGAGATGGATCCGCGCGAATGCACTGAAACAACTGTCAAAGTGCTGCGTGAATGTGGCTTTAACCGCATGAGCATGGGCGTTCAGGATTTTGATCCTATTGTACAAAAGGCCGTCAATCGCATCCAAAGCAAAGAAGAGACATTAAGGGTGCTCAATGATGCGCGCGCCCATGGCTTTACATCCATGAATATTGATTTGATGTATGGACTGCCACATCAAACCGTGGAAACGTTTGACCAAACACTCGATAGCATTATTGAATTTTCACCTGATCGTATTGCACTATTTAACTATGCTCATTTGCCCAAAATGTTTATGCCACAACGCCGTATTGATGAGGCTGCCATTCCAACACCTCAAACAAAATTGGATATTTTAGAGCATAGCATCAACAAACTTCTTGATGCAGGTTATTTGTTTATCGGCATGGATCATTTTGCCAAATCCGACGATGAAATGGCTATTGCCCAAGCCAAAGGAAAGTTATATCGAAATTTCCAAGGTTACTCGACACATGCCGATTGTGATTTGATTGGTTTGGGGCTAACATCCATTGGATATGTTGGTGGTAATTTCTTTCAGAATGCCAAAGAAATGGATGATTATGAAAAAGATATTGAGGGTCATCACTTTTCTGTTTTCCGTGGTTATGCCCTCACCCCAGAAGACCATCTACGCCGCCATGTTATCATGCGTTTGATGTGTGACTTTTCTTTGGACTACAAGATCTTTGAATTAGAATACCCTATTGATTTTAAAGCTCATTTTGCTGATGCTTTGGAAGATTTACAAACCATGCAGAATGATCAATTGCTCGTCCTAAAGGATGATGGAATGGAGGTTTTAACCGCAGGACGCTTGCTTATACGCAATATTGCCATGGCTTTTGATGAGCATTTGCGCAACAAGCAGGGTGAAACAAATTTTTCAAAGGTTATTTAATATGAAACAAAGATTTATATTTGCATTGCTGTTAAGTTTATCACTCTCGGCATGCGCAACAAGCAATGAAACCCGTGCCGTTCTAACTGGTGTAGCTATTGGTACTGTTTTGGGAACAGTGCTTGCAGATGAGCGAAATAATCAAACAACTACATCAGCCCACCCCAAAACATCACACAAACAAACATCGTATAAGCATGCAAAGCACGAAGATAATGATGACGATGATTAAAAGTGTGTGTATTGCTTAGGCAGCGTAAACCAATGACTTATTTATTTACGATGCCTTAGATCAGCACATGAATGAGCAACAACGCAAACGCATCATCGATAAACATCGCGATAGTCTGACAAGACATGGTTATCACCCCCATGCCTTGTATTGGAGCGGGCGCGACATTCAAGAAGTTCGTTTTCAAATGTTGGCCAATATAGGCATCGCAAGTGGTGATTCCGTATTGGATGTTGGCTGTGGTTTTGGTGATTTTAAATCATGGAGTGAGCAGCAAGACAGTCCACTACAATATACGGGTATTGATTTATCACCTGATTTATTGGCTCAAGCAAAGGGCTATCATCAAGACGCTGTGTTTTTTACGGGTGATTTGTTTGATATGAGCTTTGAAAACAAAAGCTTTGATTGGGTGATTCTTTCTGGCGCACTGAATGAACAACTACATGATGAGTCGGCCTACGCAAAATCTATTATTGCACGTATGTATCAATTATGCCGCAAAGGCACGGCCTTTAATATGCTTGATGCACGCGCTCTAACGACGCATGACTTACACAGTCAGACACCTAAAAACATCCTCATATTTTGTCAGAAATTAAGTCCTAATTGTAGTGTTATTGATGATTATTTGGCCAATGATTTTACCATTTATATGATGCGTTAATTTCTATCGGGAAGTCGACTTTAGTGCAGCTGGCAACTTGCACTAAATCCACCAAGCTTCTAGTATACTGGAGCCGAGGCTAAGGGGTTTATAATGACAACACTGACGGAGTCTTCATCATGGAAGGCGCTGCAAGCGCACTATGAAACGATGAAAAACATCCATATGCGCGATTTATTTTCAGAAGATAAGCAGCGTTTTGAACGTTTTTCTCTACAGCTCAATGACTTACTCGTGGATTATTCCAAAAATGTTATAACCGATGAAACAAAGAGACTTCTCATGGATGTGGCGCGAGAATCTGGTGTGGAAACAATGCGGGAACGTATGTATGCAGGCGATACGATCAACAACACGGAAAATCGTTCGGTTTTACATATTGCATTGCGTAATCGCTCGAATCGCCCAATCAAGGTCAATGGCAAAGATGTTATGCCAGAGATCAACAGCGTATTAAATCGAATGCGGGACTTCACTGAAAAGGTTCGTAGCGGCGAGTGGAAAGGCTGCACAGGCAAGCCCATTACCGATATTGTCAATATCGGTATTGGCGGCTCTGATTTAGGGCCAGTCATGGTATGTGAAGCACTTAAAACTTATGCTAAAGATGATTTGAAAGTGCATTTCGTTTCAAATGTCGATGGCACTCAAATGGTCGAAACCCTAAAGGGGCTTAGCCGCGAACAAACATTATTCGTTATTGTGTCAAAAACATTTACCACGCAAGAAACCTTAACCAATGCAAAAACTGCCCGCGATTGGTTTTTAACCCGTGGTGGTAGTAAAGCTGCGGTATCCAAACATTTTGTGGCTGTTTCAACCAATGCCCAAGCCGTTGAGAATTTTGGCATTGATACCGATCATATGTTTGAATTCTGGGATTGGGTCGGTGGGCGATATTCTTTGTGGAGTGCTGTAGGTCTTTCGATTGCCTTATACTTGGGAATGGATCACTTTGAGTGTTTGTTGGCAGGCGCTCATGATATGGACGAGCACTTCCGAACCGAGCCATTAGAAGAAAATATTCCTGTAATATTGGGCGTGCTGGGCGTATGGTACAATAATTTTTGGGACGCAGATTCGCATACCATTTTACCATATGACCAATACATGCATCGTTTTTCAGCATATTTTCAACAAGCTGATATGGAAAGCAACGGGAAATCGGTTACCCGTAATGGTCAGGCTGTTGATTATTCAACAGGCCCAATTATTTGGGGTGAACCAGGTACCAATGGTCAACATGCCTTTTACCAGCTTATTCATCAGGGTACAAAACTTGTAACAAGTGATTTTTTAGCTCCAATTGATAGCAAGAACCCCATTGGTCAACATCATGCTATCCTGCTATCAAACTTCTTTGCCCAAACCGAAGCTTTAATGCTGGGCAAAACAGAAGAAGAGGTTCGCGCTGAATTAGAGACACAGGGGCTAGATAAGGATAGTCTAGAAGACTTGTTACCTCATAAAGTGTTTGCAGGAAACAAACCATCCAATTCCATTTTATTCCAGCGATTAACGCCGCGCATACTGGGCAGCTTACTATCGATGTATGAGCATAAAATATTTGTGCAAAGTGTTATTTGGGATGTGAATGCCTATGACCAATGGGGTGTTGAGTTGGGCAAGCAGTTAGCTCGAAAAATTCTTCCTGAACTAATGTTCGATGATGAAGTGCAAGGCCATGACGTTTCTACCAATGGTTTGATAAACTATTATAAGACACATCGCAAAGAATCATAAAGTCGTGCTTGCCATGTTCTTCTTGGAACATATACTGCGCGCCACTCAATGATTCAAGCTTTGCGATGATCTAGCGGGAGTAATAAATCGAACGATATGGAGAGATGGCTGAGTGGCTGAAAGCGCACCCCTGCTAAGGGTGTATAGGTTTACCCCTATCGAGGGTTCGAATCCCTCTCTCTCCGCCACGTCGCTGTGGATCGGTTTATTTCTGATGGTGTTGATTTTATGCACTGGTTGCGATAATAAACAGCAAAATAGCATTCAATGGCAGTTGCCGCTACAGGCTCCAGAAGATGCCCATACCGCTAAGATTTATGCGGATATGCCAGCATGGGCAGGGCTAAATCAAGGTCAAATTGAGCTTGTTTTTTTGCATAAAAACACAGCGCGAAAGACTGTCATTTCAGTGAGCAAAGGTCAGGTGGTCAGTTTTAAAAATTGGCGCATCCGTGTATTGGGATTAGCGCAGGGTTTGCGAATTAAATCAGGTGCTTTACTTGATGATCCCGATATGCATAATGCGGCGGCCTTCGTTGCGTTGGAAAATAATGAAAAGCTCGTATATCGTGGGTGGTTTTATCAGGAATTTCCAGAATTATTTGGCCTGGATGATCCAAACTGGAAGGTATGGTTGAAGTCGATGAATATTCAACCTGATTTAAAAGAAAAAACAGGCTCCCTTAGCTCAGCTGGATAGAGCATCTGACTACGAATCAGAAGGCCGGGCGTTCGAATCGCTCAGGGAGCACCATATTAACCAAGCACTTACGGAGACGTTGGTGCTTTTTTTTGCACTAAAAATTGGCTTACATGCAAGTTTATAAAAGTACTCAGACTAAATAGATAAGGTGGTTTGCAGATGTATAAGGTAGCTCTTATTTTGATACTCTTCAGTTTGAATGGCTGTGTTGTTGGATCCGTTGTGGGCGCTGCTGTGGATATAACCAGTACAGTTGTGAAAGTTGCAGGATCAGTTGCGGTTGGGGCTGTAGAGATAACTACTTCAGCAGTAAAAGTAGCTGCAAGTTCTGTGGAGGTAGCTGGCGAAGCTGCCAAAGCACAATATAAAGTTGTAGGTGCTTCTGCAGATGTCGTGTCGAGTGTTGCTGCAGAATAATACTCGTATTCGTTCAGGGGCTCCCGCTAGCCTGAAAAATTCATAAATCGTTGTGATGATTGCGAAGAGACGGGATGCCAAAAAAGGATGAGGGTAGAAATTAAGTATATTTAGTAAACTGTCACCGTAATTCTCGCTTTTTATTTATTCAGATAGTCTCTAGTTTATCCATATTATCGACAGAAAATACTCATGGATCTCGTAAGCTTCAGAAGATATGGCTATAGTGTCCTGCAATATATTTTTTGTGAGGTTCAAAGATGCCAACGTACCGTTCACGTACCACCACCGCAGGTCGCAATATGGCAGGTGCACGTTCGCTTTGGCGAGCCACAGGCATGAAAGATGAAGATTTTGAAAAACCAATCATTGCGGTTGTGAACTCATTCACCCAATTTGTTCCTGGTCATGTTCACCTCAAAGACTTGGGTCAAATGGTGGCGCGCGAGATTGAGGCGGCTGGCGGTGTGGCCAAAGAGTTCAATACCATTGCGATTGATGATGGTATTGCCATGGGACATGGTGGGATGCTGTATTCCTTGCCAAGCCGTGAAATTATTGCCGATTCGGTGGAATATATGGCCAATGCTCATTGTGCCGATGCCTTAGTCTGTATTTCCAACTGTGATAAGATTACACCTGGCATGTTGATGGCAGCACTTCGTTTAAACATTCCAGCGGTATTTGTATCAGGTGGACCGATGGAAGCAGGTAAAGTAACCATCAACAATCGTGAAAAACATCTGGATTTGGTGGATGCAATGGTGATGGCTGCCGATGATCGTGAATCCGATGAAGATGTGGCTGCTGTTGAGCGCTCAGCTTGTCCAACATGTGGGTCATGTTCAGGCATGTTTACAGCCAATTCTATGAATTGCTTGGCTGAAGCTTTGGGCTTGGCATTGCCTGGTAATGGCTCCTTGCTGGCAACCCATGCCGATCGTAAAGAGCTGTTTTTAGAAGCAGGACGTACGGTGGTAGAGATCACCAAGCGTTATTATGAAAATGATGATGCGTCTGTGTTGCCGCGCGCCATTGCCACATTTGAAGCCTTCGAAAATGCCATGGCATTAGATATCGCGATGGGTGGTTCAACCAATACTGTCCTTCATTTATTGGCCTGTGCCCAAGAAGCTGCTGTTGACTTCACCATGGATGATATAGACCGTATGAGCCGTAAAGTACCTAATTTATGCAAGGTAGCCCCTGCTGTTCAGCATTATCATATGGAAGATGTGCATCGTGCCGGTGGTGTGATTGGTATTTTGGCAGAGTTGGATCGTGGCGGTTTAATTCATCGTGATGTTCCCACTGTTCACACAGCAACATTGGGTCAGGCGTTGGATCAGAATGATGTAATGAATGAAGCCAATATAGCGCCACGCGAAATGTTCCGTGCTGCACCAGGTGGAATCCCAACCCAAGTGGCTTTTTCTCAATCTGAGCGTTGGAAATCTTTGGATACGGATCGTAAAAATGGTTGCATTCGCAATATGCAACATGCTTATTCCAAGGAAGGTGGTATTGCCGTGTTATACGGAAATATCGCAAAACGTGGATGTATCGTAAAAACAGCAGGTGTGGACGAATCCATTTGGAAATTTACGGGTAAAGCTTGTGTCTTTGAATCGCAAGATGATGCGGTTTCAGCCATTTTGAATGATCGTGTAAAGGCTGGAGATATGGTAATCATCCGCTACGAAGGCCCCAAAGGCGGGCCTGGCATGCAAGAGATGCTCTACCCGACCTCATACCTTAAATCCAAAGGTATGGGCAAAATATGTGCGCTTTTAACCGATGGTCGTTTCTCTGGAGGCACATCTGGGCTATCGATTGGTCATGCTTCTCCCGAAGCAGCTGAAGGTGGTGCGATTGGCCTGATCGAAGATGGTGACACCATCGAAATAGATATTCCAAACCGCAGTATCAACCTGATCATCTCCGATGCTGATTTAGCAGAGCGCCGTACTACAATGGCGGCCAAAGGCAATGATGCTTGGAAACCAGTTGGCCGTAAGCGTGTCGTATCCAAAGCACTTCAAGCCTACGCCGCCCTAACCACCTCAGCTGATAAAGGTGCCGTACGTGATTTGGATCAACTTAGGAATGGGCACGGAATAACTTGAGTAACTGGCACTGGATTTTTATTCATATTCAAGGCACACAAACAGGCGCATAGCACAAGTTACGCAACTGTTTGTGTAACGCAGAAGATGAACAAAAAGACCAGCTAGTTGCTCAAGTTATTTCGTGCACGTTGCTTAAGAATGGGAATTAAATATGCGGGCTAAGCATGCAGCGCTTTAAAAATACGTTCTGCCAATATGCTTGAAACACCTTGCACTTGTGCTAGTTGACTACGACTGGCTTTTTTTATGCCATCAATGCCACCAAAATGTTTTAGCAACATAGCACGCTTGGCGCTTCCAATGCCTTCAATACGATCCAGCTGAGAGGTAAACATGCTCTTTTTTTTACGCTTACGAAGATATTCACCCGCAAAACGATGTGCTTCATCGCGGATGCGTGCCATAAGTAATAAGGCAGGACTGTGAATACCTGGTTTAAGAGAGTTCGGTGACCATGATGGCCAAAGCACTTCCTCACCGAGCTTCCGGCTAATACCTTTGGCAACGCCAACTTGCTTTAAATCACTCAAACCAGCTCTGCTTGCTTCTTGTATGGCGACAGCCAATTGCCCTTTACCACCATCAATGAGCATCAAATCAGGGCAAGGGAGTTTTTCTTCAATAATGGCGCGATAAAAACGTGATAAGACAGCTTGCATAGCAGCATAGTCATCACCATCCACAACATCGTTGGCAGTCCCCGTTTCATCCAGTTGGTAACGTCGATAATGTTGTTTTTCAGGGCCATTCCAACCACCATAAACAATCGCAGCTACAGTTTGCTGGCCTCCCAAATGGGCATTGTCTACTGCGGCGATTAATTTTGGTGTTGCATCAAGCTGGAATAAGCCAGCCACGGCTTCAAAAGCAGCTTGTTGATTTTTATTGCTACGCCCAGCTTGCTGCTGCTCACCTGTTCGCTGAATCTCATTCAGCCATTGTAGGCGTGCACCGCGTTTGGGGATGCGTAAGGTGCAAGCATGTTTGCTTTGCAGCAGTTTTATTAAGGCCTTTAGGTCAGCCAAAATTTTTGAATCACATTGAAATAAAATTTCACTGGGTAGGTTTTCATGCTGATAACGTTGTATCAATAAGGACTGCAAAATTTCGACATCATCGGCATCCACCGCCTGTTTGATGGCTATGCTATGAGTTCCTAAATTGCATCCAGCACGCCGAACCCCCATGCTGACATAGACCGAGTCAGGCTTGCGAAGAATGATGATCGCATCAACATCATCAGGCAAACCACTCTGCTCATTGCCTGCCAAGATGGTTCGTAATGCTTTGATTCGATCACGCAATTCTGCCGCAAGCTCAAAGTTCATGGTTGTAGAAGCATGCAGCATATCGGTTTGCCATTGGCTTAAAACACTTTGATTTCTACCTTGTAAAAAATGTCGGGCATCCTGCACTTGTTGTGTATATTTAGCTTGTGTGACAACACCGCAGCAAGGGGCAGAACAACGTCCAATTTGATGTTGTATACAAGGGCGCGTGCGATTGGCAAAGCTTGCATCATTGCAATCACGTAGTTGAAAAATGGATTGCATACTATGCAGTGTTTGATGTACAGCACCCGAATTTGGAAAAGGGCCAAAATATTCGCCTGCTTGATCGCGTTTACCACGGTACATCGTCAGTTTTGGGTAAAGCTCATCGTGCAATAAAATATATGGGTATGATTTAGAGTCTTTAAGCAATACATTATAGCGGGGCTTAAGCTGTTTGATAAGGTTATGCTCAAGAATTAATGCCTCAGCTTCCGAAGGCGTAATACTGAATTCAATAGCACGAATAAGCACCACCAAAGCTTGCGTGCGGGGTGAATCAGGTTTGCGCTGGAAATAACTTGATACTCGTTTGCGCAAATTGCGGGCTTTGCCGACATACAATACTTTGCGTTTGCTATCCAGCATGCGATAAACACCTGGTTCGCGGGGTAATTCATGTAAGGTGATCGGTGCTGTAATCCACATGGATAGAATGCCTTGCCTTATTATAAATCAGTTATGAAGTGAATAGTTGCTCATTACCATATTGGCAGCAAAATAATAATGGGCAACCATCACAACGGGCTTTACTGCGGCAGTGCTCTTTGGCATGGATAACAATCAAGGCATGAAGTTGTTGATATAATAATAAAGCATTGGCAGTGCGTTGATGAAAAAAATGTTGCACATCATCGTATTTATGAATTTTTTCAGGCAAAATGCCCAAGCGATGAAAAATTCGTTTGGTATAATTATCAACAACAAATATAGGTTTTTCAATGGCATATAATAAAATAGAATCCGCTGTTTCTGGCCCAATTCCATGCACATCCAAAAGAAAGTGACGCAATGTTTTCATAGGCCAGCGTTTCATGCCTTTTATGCCGTTATATTGATGATAAAACATGCAAAGTTTAAATAGCCGCTCTGTTTTTTGACGAAAGAAACCTGCTGGACGTATCCAAGTTTCCAATGTTTCACGGTTGCATGTTGCCAGTATATCTGCATCCAAGACACCTGCATCACGCAAATTTTTCAAGGCCTTCTCAACATTATTCCAATTGGTATTTTGCGTTAAAATTGCACCCACCATCATTTCAAAGGCTGATTCCGCAGGCCACCAATGCTGTTCACCATACTTCGCCAATAAGGCTTGATAAACTTCCATCGGTGATGCTGGCAGCATGTTTATTGATTTATCTTTTTAATGGGTGTTTTGATGAGCCGTTGCAATGATTGAATTTCTTTGGCTTTGAGTGACCGCCATTGACCAGGTCGCAATTCAATATCTAGGCCTAAATTTCCGAAGCGTACACGCATTAAACGGCGCACTTCATGGCCAACAGCCTTTAATGTACGCCGCACTTCTCGCCAGCGTCCGCGATGGATTGTTAAGGTTATCCAGCTATGCCCTTTGCTTTCACTGCTAACAACCAATTCCCAAGCATCACTTTTATCGCCATCTCCCATATCAATCCCACCAGCGCGTAGTTTTGCTAGGGTTTCAAAATCGGGTTGTCCAACAATGCGGGCACGATATTGGCGGGCGATGTTATTGCGTGGGTGCATCAACTCTTGCGCCAAGGCACCGTCATCGGTGAGTAACAACAGACCCTCACTGTCCATATCCAAGCGGCCAATGGATTGCACATTGGGTGCCACATCCAATTTATCATAAATTAAAGGGCGTTTGCGCGCGTCCTTGCGAGAGCACAGTAAACCTTTGGGTTTGTTATAAAGGATATATGTTTTATCATTATTTTTTGAAATGAGTTTGCCATCGACTTTAACAGAATCCAGATGGCCTACTCGGACACCAGGCTCCTGTATTGCTTCGCCATTCATGGAAACGCGTCCCGCAGTAATCCAGCGATCTGCCTCACGACGTGAGCAAAGCCCGCAACTGGCGATATAGCGATTCATACGCTCACCCGTTATTTCATTGGCAGTATCTGTTTTGTTGGCAGTGTCTGCAGTGTTCATTTGTTTCTTATTCATGGTGGTGGCGTTCCGTTATTTAAGGGTTCTTTGAAGCAGTAGGCCTTTCTTGAAATATGCCATCCACATCAACCAGTTGAGACGAATCTGGCAAGTCATGCAAAGAATTCAACCCGAAATCTGCAAGAAATTGTTTGTTTGTACCATATAAATGTGGGCGACCAGGTACATCCTTACGTCCCAACACTTTGATCCAGCCGCGCTCCAGAAGCCCACCAATGATGGAACTTGAAACTTTCATGCCACGCATTGCCTCAATTTCAGCACGTGTCGTGGGTTGCTGATAGGCGATGATCGCCAAGATTTCCAGCATTGAGCGTGATAAGCGTGGCGCTTTTGTTTGCCAGAGTTGTTTTACAATACCAGCATAAGCTGGTGCTGTACGAAATTGCCAGCCGCCGGCAATTTGCTTAAGTTGAATACCCCGTCCTGCGTAATGTTCTTCCAGTATACTTAAAGCACCATGCAGCTTTGAAGCATCGACTGGACTCAAGAAAAGACGTAATTTTTCAAAGGAGATAGGTTCATCACTGGCTAAAATAAGAGCCTCCACTTTCTGAGAAAGCATTATATCAACACCTTATCATCGTGCACACATAGCAATAGTGTGATGCCAGCATTATGCTCACTTTGCACAACTTGAATGATGCGTTGCCGCCATAATTCAAGAATGGCAAGCAGCGTGGTAACCCACGCTTCCCGTCCACGCAGCTCATGTAATAAATCATGAAACTGCATGCTTCCACCCTGCAATGATGCAATGACAAACTGAATCTGCTCGCGAACACTCATGCTCTCCAGCACAACGCGGTGACGCACTTCCTTGGTCATACGCTTAAGCACCTGTCCAAAAGCCACCAGTAATGCCTCTAGATCCGCCAGAGGTAAGGGGCGTTCAATATTCTCCGACTCAGGAAATGCCGCACGTTTAAAAATATCACGATGCATGCGCGGTAATTCATTGATCTCTTCAGCCAGCAGGCGGTATTGCTCATAAGCCAGCAATTGTGCAACCAATACATCGCGTGGATCAATGTCATTGCCTTCTTCATCCAATTCAGGACGTGGTAACAGTAATCGACTTTTCAATTGCATTAAGGTACTTGCCATAACCAAATATTCACCCGCGACATCCACATTCAGTGATAGGTCTGAGTCAATAATATTAGAATATTGGGCTGTAATGGTAGCTATCGGGATATTAAATATATCCATTTTTTGTTTGCGAATCAGGTGCAATAAAATATCCAACGGACCTTCAAATGCATCCAGTTGCACAGGCGGTAAATCGGGTAGCATGGTTTGCAAGTCTGTGATAGCAGCTTGTTCGCTGAGCTTTACGCCCACCACGATGTCCTCAGTTATTGGCATATTCTCTGCACCTTAACTCGGCGCGCCATTTATACGCGATAGCCCATTTTCAAAGTTTTACGTACTTTCTCCATGGTTCGTGCGGCTTCGCGGCGGGCTGTTTCATTACCAGCTCTGACAATATCACGTACATCATCAGGATGCGCGGCAATTTGAGTGCGACGATCACGAATAGGTTGTAACTCTTCTTCTAGGTGTTTTAATAAGCAGCTCTTGCAATCTACGCAGCCAATACCAGCTGTGGTACAGCCTTCTTGCACCCATGCCTTTTCTTCCGCCGTGGAATAAACCTGATGAAAATCCCATACAACACACTTTTCAGGTGTTCCCGCATCGGTTCTTAATACGCGCGCTGGATCCGTTGGCATTTGTTTGATTTTTTTCGCTGTTACTTTCCAGCTTTCAGCGAGCTCGATGGTATTATTATACGATTTGCTCATTTTACGCCCATCCAAGCCTGGAAGTTTGGATGCTGGCATCAACAATGCTTGCGGCTCAGGAAACAGCGGCGGAATGCCTTTGCGGTACAAATGATTAAAGCGTCGAGCCACTTCACGGGTCAATTCAATATGCGGCACTTGGTCTTCACCTACAGGAACAGCATCAGCACGATAAATTAAAATATCCGCAGATTGCAAAAGAGGATAGCCCAGAAAACCATAAGTGCCTAAATCTTTTTCGCGTAGTTGTTCGATTTGATCTTTGTACGTTGGCACCCGCTCCAACCATGAAAGCGGAGTCATAAATGAAAACAATAAATGTAACTCAGCATGTTCGGGTACTTCCGATTGAATGAAAAGTGTGCTTTTTTCAGGGTCAATACCCACAGCAAGCCAATCTATCAGCATATCCCAAATCGTATTTTTGACAATCTCAGGATTGGCATAATCTGTTGTCAGTGCATGCCAATCTGCGGCAAAGAAAAAACATTGCTGCTCATCTTGTAATTTTAACCAGTTCTCAAGCACACCTTTGTAGTGCCCCAAATGCAGGCGGCCTGTGGGACGCATGCCTGATAAAATACGCATCTTTTTGCTGTGTTCTTGACTACTGATTGCCTGTTTTTCGGTCACATTCCACCCCTACAAATTAACATAAGAAAAACTTATGCGCGTTAGCCGTGCATCATGGCAGTAAGTTTGTATGTTGAAAAGAAGTGATTGACGAATATGAAATAGGCCTTAAAGTGCGCGCCATTGCGTAGAGGATCGTACGAGGCGCTTTAGCTCAGTCGGTTAGAGCACCGGAATCATAATCCGGGTGTCCGGGGTTCGAGTCCCTGAAGCGCCACCATATAAGTTATTGAAAACAAAGGGACTTCTTATGTAGTCCCTTTTTCATGGGCGTATTTGGGGCATTTGGTTTCAAAAAATGTAGTTTCTATCCCTGCACCCCACTCGTTACCGATTCAGCACCGCCGATAAAATCTCCGCAATACCCGAAGGTGCGGTGTTCCGGTACCGGGCTTGAGTTATTCTGAACCATCGGGTAGCCATATCCATCCCCAAGGTATTTTTAAAAATCATGCGAAACGCTGTGTTAAAATATCATTTATAGACAGTGCTCCCTCAGTGATGCCCAAAGCCACAGAAGGAACGACACCAGTTGTCCAATGGTTGCGTACAAACATGGATGATTTGATGAACATCTAAGGTGCGCTGAAGGGCTTCCTTATTTTTAGCATATGTGTTTGTACGCCTTATAAACGCACTATTACGACGGCGAAGCGATCCATTTTGTGCTTCTACATGGTTAGCATGAATATCGGATGAATTCAGTGTTTGACTAGTATCTGGATGCTCTCGTTTGGGAGCCTCATATTTGGGGCGTTTTGGACCTCGTTTATGGGCTTGAGAACCTTTGTTTTTGATTCGAACTTTCACGCCTTTAGGCAGTGTTTTGGGTGGGCGACCACGCAGGCCGCGACGCAGCTCTCTGGCACATAAATCAAATATCGTATTGCCATAACGACGCTCGCCATCTGACAAAAATGTGAAGTCTTGGCTGTTGCTGATATACTCTACCACTGTTTTCATGATGTTTTCAAACATCTCTTGGTCTTTCTTTCCACAGCGCTGCTCAACAATAAAGCAACTGGATCTATCCATAATAACAGCTGTCCAGCCTTCAGAATCATAGGCTTCGCCACGTTTATTCACGACAGTGTACAGCTCATCGCCTTCAAAAGTAAGGCTAATGAACTTATGACATAAGCCGTAAAGCATCAGTGGTTCTTTTTGCTTGGAAAACTTAACTTCCCACTTCGTAATCGTACTTTTATTCATGTCAAAAACACGAGCGCAAGCTCGCAATGCCATGCCTTCGGAGCGAATACGAAACACACTACTGACTTTACTAATCGGAGTATTCAAGTGAGCCATAGGAGTCCCCCAAGTTTCTGAAAATAATTTTGAACACTTTTGGCATTGATAAATATGCCGAGGACCATTATGGCTAGTCGAATAGATTTTATAAATACCAATAGAGGAGCTACGACATATCGGGTATAAGTTGCTTTTATCAAGTTTCATGCAAGAAGTATTCAGCATATCCCTAAAATTGTCACCCTTCGGAATAACTCAAGCCCAGTACCTTTTATCGAGGAACCATATAATCGCGGCACTTCCAATGGATTCCCGATACAGGCCTTCGGGAATGACCATTTTTACCGTTTAACCGCGTGTCTTGCGAGTATGCTGAATAGTTACCAATCAGAAAACCAGATGTGTTACCCAAATATACACAGCAATTAACAAGCCTCTCAAAACATCATTCGTCACCCTTATCCTTCGAGTCTTCTTCATCCGAATCGCTATCGTCATTTTCATCATCATGTTTATCATGCTCATCTTCAATACCCTGAATAGCCAATAACTGAGTTGGTGTGAGCCATGCCGAGATGGAATTGATTTGCACAGGCGTTAACCCTGTTAACTGACTGGGGGTTAACGATGTCAATTGTGTGGGCGTAAGCAAGCTTACTGCCGAAGTAAGCTGCGTTGGGGTTAATGCTTTAAGTTGTGCTGGTGTAAGCGCAGCAGCCTGCGCAGGTGTAATATTCCCAAGTATTGGCACTGTTGGTGTTGGTGTTGAACCAACCACGGTGATCGGCATGGTTGCTGTCACCAGCGTTGCATAAGGATCACTTACTGCTACCGATACAGTATAAGTGCCTGCTGCAAGCTGCACGATAGGCTTCGCACCTGTTGCCGTGCCGAATGCACCACTCCAAGTGTAGGTATATGCTGTGCCATAAGGATCTTGCGGACCTGTAATATCAAGCTGCACATCACATAAGCCGCCTGTACAAGCAATCAGAGAATAGCTGTCGGTCACATTGGGGGTGGCGGGTTTTACAGGGCCAATGACTGGTACAACCTTGCCCTCACCGTATTTGCTTCGTTGATAAAACTCAGGAGCTCCTGGGCCGTCCTCAGGAGTAACAGGACCATATGACCAACCTTCCACATACCCTTCTGCACTTCCTGGTGGGTAAGGAGATACGAACGTGAATCCCGCTATCGTATTTCCAGGTTGAATTTCATTAAAATCATCAACTGGAACCCAGCCGATATACCATAATTCAGGTGGATAGGCCTGACCTAAAATATTAGTCTGAACAGGGTTGTTGGGAAACCCTCCTTTACTCTTAGGCCAAGGTGAACCCTCAAGCACAGGAACGACACTAGAGTACGGGTCAGGAAGATATATTGCAAAAAAATCAATATTCTGCTTGCTACTTTGCATAGATGTTAGCGTATAAGTATAGCGATAGCCCTGAGGTACAGGCTGCACAACCACAGCAACCTGAACATCCACTTCATCACGGGTGTGAACAGGGTTCCCTCCCGTATCAACATAACCAGGTAAAATAACTGCGTTAGCAGGCATTGAAATAAAAAGGGCTATTAATAACAGTAGTTTTCTCATTTTTATCTCCTATCGGATAAACCAAATATGGATATGGTTGGGGGTAACTGGGGTAGGATGTAATTGAACGTTCATATCTTTCCGAAGGCTTGGGTTGCCCTTAAACAAATCTTTTAAGTGCCCCTCCACATTTCTGTTTTGCACAGGAGAACCAGCTGGCGCACTTGTATCCTTCAAGGCAAAATCCACATCGAC
>JAUZQT010000020.1 GCA_030950825.1 Mariprofundaceae bacterium
AACTATTCAGCATGTTTATAAGGTATCCTGCTAACCCATGAAAACCGTCATTCCTGCTTCGACAAGCTCAGCAACCCAACTGTATTGGGAATCCATTATAAAACAGGCGTGTTTATCATGAATCCTCAATACAAGCACTTGAGGATGACTAAATAAATGTATATTTGAGTAGGCTGCGGGATAAGTCATAGGTAAGTTGCGCTGCTACTGCTTATTTTTTAATTATGCTGAATAGTTACGTTTTTTCTAATATTTTAAAATAAAAAAAAGGAGGCAAAAGCCTCCTTTTTAACAGCGTTTTTAGTTTATTACATTGCAACTATCCAGCTTAGGAAAGCGCCTGCACAGAGGAGCCTTAAGTTTAAATAGCGCCCTATTATTTACGCTTTTCCATCATCTCGTGAATAATTGGCGCTAAAATTAATTCCATCGCCAATAGCATCTTAGAGGACGGTAAAACAATTGTATTGCGACGAGACATAAAAGAACCATTTAACATAGATAGCAGCCAAGGGAAATCAACCCCCCATTTTTCAGGTCTACGAATACGAACGACCATCAGGCTTTCATCAGGTGTTGGTACATCTCGCGCAATAAATGGGTTGGATGTGTCCACCAATGGAACACGCTGAAAGTTAATGTCCGTGTGGGTGAACTGTGGTGTAATAAAGTGCACATAGTCATGCATGCGCGATAATATATTATCTACAACAGCTTCGGCTGAATAACCACGCATAGCAGTATCACGGTGAATTTTTTGAATCCACTCAATATTTACAACAGGTACAATTCCCATGGATAAATCAGTGTATGGACGAACTTCTTCTACACCACCATGCAGCCCTTCATAGAATAAAATATCTGAACCTTCACCAATATCACGCCAGTCGGTAAACTTTCCTGAATCAACACCATAAACTTTTGCTTCTTCATTATCATGAACATAAGTACGAGCCTTGCCCTTACCTGTCTCACCATAGCCTTTAAAAAGATCTGCAATTTTATCAAATAAATTAGCATCATCAGAAAAGTGGCTTAAGCGCTTGCCAGAAGATCCAAATTCTTTGGCCTTTTCTTTAAATTCAATACGGCCATACCTATGAAAGCAATCACCTTCCACAATAGACGCTATAATTTTCTCGCGCCGAAAAATATGTTCCAAGGCTACTTTTGCGGTACTCGTACCAGCTCCAGAAGAACCGGTTACGGAAATCACAGGATGCTTAATAGACATATATACCCTCCTACTATTTACTTACTTAAAATATTTATTCACAGGCATGCTTGTGTACAGAGAAAAGGACAAAATCATGACCAGCTTCTTTATATGTGACCTTAAAACTGCCAATAAAAATGCGAAGGGGTATTATGAACTTAAACAAGCTGTCATTCAAGGATAGGCGCGACAATAGGGCACAAGAGCATTATTTTCCAATGCAGAATTCGGAAAATATTCGATCTAAAATATATTCAACATCGCCTATTCCGATAATCTCTCCCAATGCCGACCATGCGCTTCTCAACTCCAAAGCAGCCAAATCCAACATTTCTTCTTTCAGTAACATTGGCATAGCGATTTGAATATGTTTCTCTGCCTCTTGAATTGCAATGCGGTGGCGTTCATGGGTGACAAAAACATCTTCCCCATCAGTAACTTTTTCACCCAGTATTTTCGCCAAGGCATCCAATAAATTATTCAGCCCTTCACCTGTGTGAGCGGACAGTAAAAGTGTATTCTCGGGTGTTGTATGCAAAGGCTCTTCCAGTAGGTCGCACTTGTTTAACACGCCAATATCATAATGACCATCATAAGCCCATGTGTCTTCACGCAAGACATCGGCTAAAAAAACAACCACATCAGCTACAGAGGCAGCTTGCTTGGCTCGGCGCATACCTTCTTGCTCAATGATGTCCGAACTATCACGTAGACCTGCTGTATCAATCAAACGAATGGGAATACCATGGACTTCAAAGTCAACTTCTAAAATGTCCCGCGTTGTGCCAGGTATATCACTTACAATGGCTCGATTTCGCCCTGCCAGTAAGTTTAGTACACTCGATTTTCCAACATTGGGGGCGCCAACAATAGCAACAGATGCACCTGAAAATAAGCGCTCACCAAAAGTTGACGCTGCTAGCATTGATTGCATGGGTTGGCAGAGTTTTTTATCTAAACGATCACGCAGCTGGGTTAGAAATAATTCAGGAATTTCCTCTTCTGGAAAATCCAGACAGGCTTCCACATGAGCAAGCACTCCTGTCAAAGAATGCATCAAGGATTCAATTTTTCGTCCAAAATCACCAGCAAGATGTTTTTGCGCCTGTTTCCCAGCACGCTCTGTTGTTGCATCAATACACGCAATAACTGCTTCTGCTTGTGATAAATCCATACAACCATTTTCAACTGCGCGGCGGGTAAAAGCACCTGGTTCTGCCATCATGCATCCTAAATCAATACAACGCCGCAATAGAGCATGAAGTAAAACAGGACTGCCATGGCCTTGTAACTCCACAACATCTTCCCCTGTATAAGATGCTGGTGCAGGAAAATATAATACAAGCCCTGAATCAATCAGCTCACCCGCAGCATCTTTCCATGTACAAAGCTGCGGAGAACGGGCTTGAAAGTTTTCCTTATGCGATAAGGTTTTTGCCACAGACAGGGCTTGTTTGCCTGATAAACGAATAATGCCAATACCACCGCGGCCCATGGGCGTTGCGATTGCAACAATCGTGGTAATGGCATTACTCATTCGTAAGGGGAATAGTTATAGCGCGTTCAGTTTTTTCATAACAAACCACTGCTGTGCAATGGCCAATGTATTGTTGACCACCCAGTATAAAACCAAACCTGATGGGAAAAATAAGAACATAATAGTAAATACTGGTGGTAGAAATTGTAAAAGTTTCGCTTGCATTGGATCTGCAGGTTGTGGGTTAAGTTTTTGTTGGATGTACATAGATATGCCCATCAACACAGGTAAAATAAAATACGGATCCTGCACCGATAAATCTTGTAACCAGCCAATAAAAGGGGCTTGCCGCATCTCAATCGACATTAAAAGCACCTTATACAAGGCAAAAAACACAGGAATCTGAATCAAAATAGGTAAGCAACCACCCATTGGGTTCACTTTATTCTTTTTATAAAGCTTCATCATTTCCTGACCCATCTTTTGACGGTCATCGCCATACAGCTCTTTCAAACGTACCATTTCAGGTTGAATTTTACGCATACCAGCCATGGAAGAATAAGCTTTGTGTGTTGGATAAAAGAAGATAATTTTAATAACAACAACAAGTAAAATAATGCACCAGCCAAAGTTTTGAACATATTGGAACATCCACATCATAAATTCATGCATTGGTTTGGCGATAAATGAAAACCAGCCAAAATCAACGGAGCGCTCCAGCCCAACATCTAACGTTGCCATTAAAGGAATCGATTTGGGGCCAATATATACATCGGATGTAAATACAGCGTCTTCCTCATCTAAAATGCCATCATCCAAGACACCAGCCTGATAGGAGCGACCATCACCCTTATAATAATAACGATAGTCTTGATCGTTTTGGCTGATCAGCGCTGTTACAAAATAACGATTCATCATACCTGTCCAACCACCAATAGCGGCAAGTTTGACCGATGTTTCATCCAAATCATCATAACTTGGTTCTTGTAATTCGTTATTTAATAAGCCTGTTGCGCCCATGTGTTCATAAAATGTATCCAAAGATTTATCAGGATTGCGCTCCACAACTTGGCGGAACATCTTCATGCCACCACCATTACGAATGCGATCCTCCATATGGATAACATAAGAACCTGTTGTCAATGTTAAAGAGCGTTGCCATATTTTCCCGTTGTCCAAAGTGGTTTGAAAAACATATGTTTGGCTGGTGGCTGTCGTTGATGATGATATTTTCTGAAAAGCCGTTGCTCGTTTATGACCAAGAACGCCAGCATTAATGTACATATTATGGCTTTCTTCTGTTTGCAATACACGGACATACTTAGAATTGGGTTCCGTCGTTTCCATATAGGATAAAAGCTCGGCCTCGGTTATCCAACCACGATCATCCATTCCCACATTAATCAGGTCACTATGCATATGAAAAACTTTCATAGGCTCTGTTTGGACTGTTGAAACCTGCTCAACCGATTTAACATCCATATCAGCAGGCCTTAACTCTGGAGTCCGATCACTATTTTCTACAAGGACAGGAGCGCTTTCTGTTGCCACATTTGATTCAATAGGATTCGATTCTGGTTGCGGGAAAATCATTCCCCACCCGACTAAAATCGCAATTGATAATGCGAAAGCCAATAGCATATTACGCTGTTCCATGGAAACTCCTTACTTATTCGAAACTTGAATGGTGCCTGGCACAGGGTCGTAACACCCTTTTGCCATAGGGTGGCAAAGACATAAACGTTTACCCCCCAATAAACTTCCTTGAAACATGCCATGTTTTTCCACAGCCTCTATCATATACGATGAGCAGCTTGGAATATAAATGCATCGACTTGTTAAAAAGGGAGAAATACAATAACGGTAAACATAAACAGGGGAAAGAAATAGCTTTTTCATCAGATATAGAAAATCATGATTGTTGGTTTTTATACATTAGCTTCGCCAACAACATTGAAGCATTTTTTTGAACGTTAAAACCCTTACGGAAGCGTGTCATTGGAATAATTAAAATATCTAAACCAGTAAATTTAACAGTATGGCATCGAAAAACTTCACGCCAATTTCGTTTAAATTTTTGGCGTTGTACGGAATTCCCATACTTTCTAGACACAGCAAAGCCAATTCTTGCATGGCTCAAGTTGTTTTTAACATAAACACAACGAAAGTCATTACTAGAAAAACGGCGACCTTTCTTCATTCCTGAAAAATCTTCTTGGGAGCGAAGACGGTAATGAGAAGGAAATTTCTGATTCAGGTAGAAAGGCGCTTGCGGCCTTTGGCACGACGACGGTTAATCAAAGCACGGCCTGAACGGGTTGCCATACGGGCACGGAAACCATGGGTGCGGGCGCGTTTGATGCGACTTGGTTTATATGTAAAGCTCATAGTGTTCTCCTACAATAATAAAAAAGGGCGCGAATAGTAAAATTTAGCCCTCAGAAGTCAATATAAAAGATTATAAAAAAAGGTTTTAAAATCCAGGTGTTCTTTTGGAAAAAGAATGACTTTAAATTGAATACGTTTGTGATTATTCAGGCTAAATAGTTACTTGCGGTTTTCTACTCCTTTTAACTTAAATTTAAAAAAATATAGTCATCGTAGTAGTGTTTGTGGATAAGTTAATAGATATTATTTCACTTGTTTTTTAGCCAGTTACGCTATTTTTTTAAAATAATTGTTTTGTGAAATACTGTGTGTCAATTGTGGATAGAATAACTTTTTTGGATCTCTATTGCTCTAAGAGAGTTATTATAGATCTATGCACAGCTTGCTCTATGATTTTAACTCAAACAACTCACATGCCGAAAATCATGACTCAAAATGGGATTTCCTCGCGACGGTCTTTATTCTTGGACAACCTCCTAGATATGGCTGTTTTCATCTGTAGTGTTCTGACAATGAATAAACCAAGCTGGAACAAGCAATGGCAAGCAGTCATTGATCTTCTACAACAACAACTACCAAAGCAAAAATTTGATGCATGGATTAATCCAATTGAAGTAAAAAAAGTTGATAATTCTCTTTATGTTTCGGGATCAAGTTATTTTTTTATCAATGGCTTAAAGGCAGACTGTGGGGCTATTTTTGAAGCGGCGATTCACTCTGTTTTTGGTCAAAATATTGTTATTAAATATGAAGTCAACAGCACTAAAGTAGAGCAAATAAGCAAACCTAAAGATATTCCTTCTCATATTGATGGTAATGTTGATCCTCGTTTTACCTTTGAGAATTTTATTGTGGGATCAAGCAATGAATTTTCTTTTGCTGCTTGCCAGGCCGTGGCTGAAAAACCTGGTGATAGCTATAATCCTCTTTATTTACACGGTGGTGTGGGTCTTGGAAAGACACATTTAATTCACGCTATTTCAAATCATTTAGCGCAAAAACCAAATATGAAAATTGCTTACAGAACGGGAGAGAGATTCACCAATGAGTTGATTAAAGCTATTGGTACACGTTCCACTGATCAATTTCGTGAAAATTACCGTAAAGTTGACGTGTTAATTGTGGATGATGTACAATTTATTGCTGGTAAAACAAGTACACAAGAAGAGTTTTTTCACACCTTTAATGCTCTGCATGAGATACACAAACAAATTATTTTGGTATCAGATCGCAATCCTCATGATATGAGTCATCTTGAAGAGCGTTTACGCTCTCGCTTTAATTGGGGTTTGGTGGCTGATATTCAGCCGCCAGACCTTGAAACTCGTTTGGCTATTTTAGCCAGCAAGGCTGAGTTGGCGGGAATTACATTGGATCAGGATGTTTCTTATCTTTTGGCATCACGTATTACCAACAATGTGCGGGAGCTCGAAGGGGCATTAACTCGATTAACGGCATTTTCCCATTTTATCAAAAAGTCTATTAATATTGAGATGGCAAAAAGTGTTTTACGAGAGCAGCTTCATGTTGTTGTTCGGAGTATTACGATTGAGGATATTCAGAAGAAAGTTGCTGAGTATTATGGCATTGCTCCCAAGGAAATGAAATCAAGCAGGCGTAGCCGTAATATTGCTTTTCCAAGGCAAGTCGCGATGTATGCGAGTAAAGAGTTAACACCGTCATCCTTACCAGAAATTGGTGAGGCATTTGGTGGTCGAGATCATACAACAGTATTATATGCGCATCGAAAAATTAATGATAATCGTGAAAAAGATAAAGCATTTAATGATGAAATAAATCATTTATTAACCTCTTTGCGCGGTTAAATCTAAGAAAAAGGTGTGGGTTGGTGCGGGAAAAGTACATTTATTTTCCACCTTGTTCGGTGAACGTTTCTCCCCTTTACGTTTTGAAATTAACACGATACAAGGATTATACATGCCTATACCCCTCGCCTATTTTGGTGTTGTGCTTATCTGGAGTACTACCCCGCTTGCCATTGCTTGGAGTGGTGAGGCCGCTGGTTTTATTTTTGGTGTAAGTAGCCGTATGTTATTGGGGCTTATTTTAATATTTATCTTTGCCGCCATGATGCGAAGAAAGCTTGTTTGGCATTATAAAGCCCGCCTAGCCTATCTTTATGGTGGATTGGGTATTTATGCCAGTATGTTGGCTGTTTACTGGGCTGCTCAACAAATTCCTTCGGGTTGGGTTTCTGTACTATTTGGTTTAACACCTATTTTTTCAGCGATCATGGCATCCTTTTGGTTGCAAGGGGAATTTTTAACACGCCATCGTTTGGCTGGTATTTTACTTGGATTTATCGGCTTGATGGTGGTTTTTAGTAGTAGCCTAGACTTAAACGAGAAGGCACTTTTTGGTGTATTGGCGGTGATTCTTTCGGGGGTAATCCATTCTGCTTCGGCCATTTGGGTCAAGCGTGTGAATGCCAATATTCCAGCCATTAGTATGACAGCCGGAAGCCTGCTGCTGGCAACGCCATTGTTTGTATTAACATGGCTACTCACACAACCAGGCTTTTCTGAAACACAGCTTCTACTCAGTCATGCTTCCAATTATACCCTGATTGCCATTGCTTACTTGGCATTATTTGGGTCTGTGTTTGGCTTTTCACTGTATTTTTTTGTGCTGCAACATGTTGAAGCCACACGCGTGGCACTGATTGCTCTGATTACACCAATAACATCATTGTTTTTAGGGTATTACTTCAATGATGAACACATTACATTTAGTATTATTCTTGGTGCTGGGCTTATTATTTCAGGTCTTGCATGGTTTGAATTGGGAGACAAACCCCTTCCAAAATGGATTCCATTCAGGCCGAACTAGCCCCATTATTTATAAATCGGAGGTAACTACTCAGATCACTCATGATTTTCCCGATAGCTGCGTTGAAAAATGCTCATTTACAGTAGTAAACTCCGCTTTTTCGCCTTGCCATCAGAAAAATAAGAAGCAATCTGAGCAGCTACGGGATATTTTCAAGGGTGCTGAGTCGTTACAATCGGAGTGGTGATTGCGCCTGTCTTCTAATTCTTGAACGAATGGTCTGTAGCTGATTTGCAATCATCGCTTCCAGTTGCCCCGCACGATGCCAATTTGCTTGTTCACCAGCCAGCCCATGCAATCCAACGGCTGCAGGAATTGCAATATCAGCAGCAATACCTGTAGCCAGTAGTCCGCCAATCATGCCGGCCAACACGTCGCCTGTGCCTGCTGTCGCTAAATTGACCGAACCAAAAGGGTTTAGCCATAACTGCTTTTGTGGTGAGACAATTAAAGTTTGTGCGCCTTTTAAAACAACCCAAGCATGATATTGATCGACCAGCGCCAGAGCAGCTGTAACACGATCCTCTTGAATATCTGCAGGCTTCATCTTCAACAAACGAGCCGCTTCACCGACGTGTGGTGTTAACACTGTGACTGCACCTCTATTTTTTAAAATATTATAGAGGCTTTCATGCTGACTAAGCATATTTAGAGCTTGGGCATCCAATATAGCAGGTATGTCCCAGCGTAAAATATCGGTAAGCTTTTCTTGAGAAGATTGATTCCAACCACAACCAGCTACAACAGCATTGGCTTGATGAGAATCTGCGTGCTCTTGAGGGTGAACCATGGCTTCCAATGACGAAGCAGCAATGATCGAATATACATCGCGGGGACAGGCAATGCTCACCAATCCAGTACCAACCGCTTGAGCGCCCATTGCCGCAAGTTTTGGTGCGCCCGTGTACCCTTCTGACCCCCCAAATATCCAAAGGTGGCCAAATCTTTGTTTGAATGCTTGTGCGGGTCGTTGAGGAAAGGCTTGTTGGATCAATGGCATCGCAATCAGATAGCTCTTTACAGTCGCAGCATCATTTTCCAAAATATTGTGAATCGTTTCAGGGCAAATGCCAATCGTGGCAGGTGCGCATATCAAACCCGCGTGTGCGGAGCCTTGCTGCAGCCAATAGCCCCATTTGTAAGCTGTAATGGGAAGGGTGATTCCAGCCTTAATTGCCATGCCAAGCAGCTTGCCACTATCAGCGTGAATACCACTGGCTATATCGACCGACAGTATGGGACAGTGCGCTTGGTTGATATGCTCAATAGCCTCGGCGAGCCAACCCGTTACAGCGCGTGTTAAACCTGTTCCAAAAATAGCATCCACGACAATTACCGCACGACTAAGCCATGCTTTAAGCTTGGGAAGATCTCCAGCATGATTGATGGGGCGTATTTTTACCCCAGCTTTTTTTGCCAAGGCGATTTGATCCGAAGCACATGTATTAAACTTATGAAATGGCAATAAGGGGATAACAGTGACTGGCATTCTCTGTTCACGCAGTAAACGCGCTGCAACAAGGCCATCACCAGCATTATTGCCAGCCCCAATAATGATAACAATGCGTCCGCTATCCAGTTTGTGTTGTTGGCAAGCTTTGGCCACAGCTTGCCCAGCTCGCTCCATGAGTTCAGCAGCCGATAAGCCGCCATGATCAATGGTATATTGATCAGCCTTACGCATTTGTTTTGCTGTTAAGATGGGAGCCGTTGGAATAGTTTTTTTACAAATATTTATCATGTATACGCCCCTTAAAAGGTCATTTCCAAGTGCCTGTGCGTGAACGCAGACAGCCTCCTAGGATGACGACACAATGGATATTGGATAAAATAAATAGTGTGCTATAACTCTTGAATAGCAACAGCTGTAACAGCCCGTTGATTTTCAATTTCTTCAATAATCAATGCGCGCAACTCAGAAATGCCACGCATGCTGCTACTGGATGTTGGAAAGGGTTTGAGTAAACCACCCATGGCATCGCACATTTCAGCCAATCGCTTGCTGCGCTTGTTGCCCGTTAACTTATCGGCCTTAGTAGCTACTGGAAACCAGCGCACACCATGTTCATTCAGATATTCAATCAGTTGTAAATCGCTATCTTTAGGGCCATGACGAATATCCAATAACAATAAAACCAATTGTGGCGGCGTGTTGCCACGCAGGTACAAGTCAATCAATTTTGCCCATTTATATTTTTCAGCTTTGGGCGCACGTGCATAACCATAGCCTGGCAAATCAACAATAAGAATTTGCTTGTCTACTTCAAACAGATTCAGTAAACGTGTGCAACCTGGCTTTTTGGAGGTCTTGACCATGCCTTTTCGATCAAATAAAGCATTCAATAAGGTGGATTTTCCGACATTCGAATGACCAGCGATGGCAATTTGAGGTAGTTCAATATAGGGAAATTGACGGGTATCCGCCACAGATAGTAAAAAATGAGTATTAGGCCAATGAATCTGCATGGTGCAAGGCTGCAGGCTTTGTATGTATTGCACAATTACCGATGTCAGTAGTTTTGTGTCATGTCTTCCTTACAACAATGACTGAGCCGCTTGTTTTGGGTTTTCAGCATGCAGAATGGCTCGAATAGTGGCAACAGGAAAGTCAGCAATTTGTTTGCGTGTTTGGCTATTAATACCACCAAGGGCGATAACAGGCAACGATGAGGCTGCCGCGATTTCTTTAAATTTTTTCACACCCAGTGCAGGGGCATCAGGATGGCTTAAGGTTGGAAACACTGGGGATAACATAGCATAATCAGCACCATAGTAATGCGACTCTTGAAGCTCTTTGACATTGTGACAC
The DNA here is from genome assembly GCA_030950825.1 of Mariprofundaceae bacterium. GTDB lineage: Bacteria > Pseudomonadota > Zetaproteobacteria > Mariprofundales > Mariprofundaceae. Next base: position 10,741 of record JAUZQT010000020.1, read on the forward strand.
GATGTGGAAATCGACATCCCTGCTTGATCCAACCATGCACGCATTGCAGGGATTTCATGCAGATCCGAGCTGGCAAGGTGCACACCATCTGCAGCAACCGCTTTGGCAATATCAGCTTGGCTATGAATAATTAATTTGGCTTGGTGCGCTCTGGTGATGTCGCGAACCTTTGATGCAAAGGCCAATAAGTGTGCGGAATCCATGCCCTTTTCACGCACAAGAAGCTGCCCAACGCCGCCAGAAAGCGCGGCATTTAAGGCTTGAAAAAAGGTTTCGTCACACTTACCTTGATTTGCTGTAATGAGGGTAAGTCTAGGTAAATCCACCGATTTAAAAAATCAGAACCGTTTAATCACCCACATAGGCGGGCTAATAGGTTTATAACCACCAGGTAACCGCTTGTTGAGTGTGCCGTCGCCATCGCTGTCTTCCAAATAATAGGCAGGAAAACCGCCTGTTGGCTGTACTTTGATGCTATAAACCTGACCGCGTATGGAGTATTCCGTGATTCTTGCCTGATCACTTTCACGCAAATAGGTGCGAACATCCACCCCATCATCGTGTTTTGGTGGAGCCAATGCTTCATTCAAATTCGAAGGAGACTCTTCTTCCACTGTATCAGCAGCGTTTTGAGCATGATGATGTGTTCCATGCGCTGGTGGCGGAGAAGCAACATCCTGAGCTGTGGCAAAAGAAGCGTATAGCAGGCTTAGAGATAAAGAAGTAAGTAGTGTGAAGCGAATTATATTTTTCATGGTGTAAGTATAGCCGAAGTTACTTGTGTTTGTCTCGCCTTAGTAATATCAAGCATGAGCCACCTGCACTGGCAGGGCTCGGTATCACGGCGAGAATATGATGGCACATAGCACCTGACTTTAACCATTGGTAGATGCTATGTTTTAAAACAGGCTGGCTATTTCGTGAGTGTAGACCACGCCCATGAATCACAGCGATGACCCTCGTGCCAGTTTGTACCATCATTTGCATGGCTTTTTGTAACGCTTGAATGGCTTTATCACGTGTCATACCATGTAAATCAAGATTTTGACAAGGGCGCGGCTGGCCACTTGCCAGCTTTTTTAAGATATCAGGTGAAATGCCATTGGCGCAGAGCACCCAAGGCGACGCACCAGTATGGAGCTTTGATGGCTTGTCTGCCTGAAATGTATATTCCTTGGATTCCGATATATGGCGCACGATTGCGTGCGAATTTCTTTTAAGTGGTGTGTTGACTGGATTTATTTTGTCATTTCGCTGAATAGGGTCTACTTGTTGCATGGCCTGTGTAAAAAGATCGGGTGGTACCTTATCCTCATCACTCATGGCGTGTTATTCATTTTTTTCAGGGCGAGCCAATAGGGTTTGCACAACCTGCTGAGGGGAAACTTTGCCAGATAATAATGCCTGAACACCTTGCGTAATGGGCATATCAATACCCATATTTTTTGCCAAACGACAGGCTGCAAGTGCCGACCTCTCACCTTCAACCACTTGTCCAACATGCATACGGGCAGCATTGACATCCATGCCTGAAGCCAGAGCCATGCCCATTTTTCGATTGCGAGAGAGTGATCCTGTACATGTTAAAACCAAATCACCCAAACCGGATAAACCACTCAATGTTTCAGGTTTTCCACCACATGCCACGGCCAAGCGGGAAATCTCATAAATGCCCCGCGTAATCAACGCCGCCGCTGTGTTATGTCCCAAATTTAAGCCTTCTGCAACACCTGCAGCAATGGCAATAATATTTTTAAGGGCACCGCCCATGGCAACACCAGTCATATCGCTACTGGTATAAATACGAAAGGATGGATCTTCAAAAAAGGAAGCTGCATGGCGGGCAAGTTTTTCTGAACTGGCAGCCATTGTAATCGCCGTTGGCATACCTTGCGCCACTTCAGCGGCAAATGATGGGCCAGATAATAACGCAGCATATTCCGCACCAATATGATGCAAGAGCGTTTCATCCATGCGTTCAAGATTTTTAGGGTTAAGCCCTTTGCAAGCGGCAATCACAGGCTTGTTTACGCCTGTCAGCGAAGGAAGAAGATCAATCGTTGCCGAGCATGGTAAGGCTAAGACCACAGCCCCAGCCTGCTCCAGCGCTGCTGGAATATTGTGCTGGACGATTAATGAATTAGGAAAACGGATGGCAGGTAAATACTTTGTATTCTCGCGCCTTTGCTGCATTTCTTCTGCAATTTGTGGCGTGCGGGCAAGCAGTGTGACGGGGCGCCCCTGCCTTGCCAATACCATGGCCAAAGCAGTACCCCATGAACCTGCACCAAATACACACACAGAACGCTGACGCATTATTGAGGCCTCCTTCGCTTAAATAGCAGCAACCATAGCAACAAGCACACAAAAAATACAAAAGCAGGCGTGTTACCCCATATTTGATACATCGTAGCTCTTGTTGAAGTACGATATGTACCTGTGACAGCCGTGCTTGTCCACCATGGCGCAGTGGCTGTAATGCTGCCATCAGGTGCAATAATTGCCGAAATACCCGTATTGGCTGCACGCAACACATAGCGGCCCATTTCCACAGCGCGTGCTTGAGATGCCTGAAAGTGCTGCCAAGCAGCGGGGCTATGCCCATACCAAGCATCATTGGTGACAACAACCAAAACACCCGCACCTGACAGGACGCGTTGCCGAGCCTCTTCTGGAAAAAGCGATTCATAACAGATGAGACTGCCAAATTGCGCTGATGTGCCCGCTAATATACCGCGATCCGTCGCGGGCTGAAGTTCGGCAATATTTGGCACTGCTGTTTTTAACCAAGGCAGCCATGAAGGAACATACTCACCAAAGGGTACAAGGTGATGTTTCCCTGCAAATGGGCTTTCAGACAATGGGCTGTTTGCCATACTGGGTGTGATTGGCGATTGAACAAGGTACAGGCCATTCTGTGTTTCATCGGTATCTGGGAATAGCTTCAGCCCTCCGAATAAGACCGTTGTATCCCATATCTGCATATGGTCTATGAGCCACTGACTCCAGCCAGCGTTGCGTTCAAGGTAAAAAGGCACGGCGGCTTCTGGCCAGATAATCAAATCGACATTATCCGCCTGCTCTTTGGATAGAGCAATGAGATGCTGCATGCTCTGTTGAAGAAAGGCTGCATCCCAGCGTTGATCTTGGGGGATATTGGGCTGAATGAGTGCAACACGGAATTCAGCCCCATTGGGCGGCAGTAACTTTGGCGCAAACAAGACAAACAAAGCACAGAAAACAAGTGCCATAATAGCAAACTTGCGTTGCCGTTTTTGGCACAAAAGCGTCAATGAGGCCGCCAGAAGTGCTGGCAAAAAAGCCATGCCATACACACCAAAAACACTAAGCCAAGCAGAGGCTGGAGAATCTAGGACAAGATTCCCTAATGATGTCCATGGCAAGCCTGTCAACAAATGACCACGCAGCCATTCAATGATCATAATGGATGACGGAAGAATCAATAATAAGGCATAGGGCTTACCATTATAACGCGCAACTTTCATGCTTCCCCAAGCCCATAAAGCAGGAAATAAACCCATGATAAGCCCCATGCTTACAACAATCATGCCTCCTGCAAACCAAGACAAACCACCATAATCATGAACTGTTGGAGCGAGCCACCAGGCACCAAAACCAAACCAGCCAAAACCAAAGCTGTAGCCTGTCAGGAAAGGGTGCTTGGATTGTATCAGCCAAGTAAGTCCAGCCAACGCAAAAATACCCAGCCAAACATTATGGTAGGGGGCAAAGGCAAAAGGCATCGCTGTGCCACAAAGCAGTGCCAAAAACATCAATACAGGGCGCGAAAGATTATTCTGATTTATATTGCGGGGGCGAAAAATTTTCATCTGCGTTAAGTGGGGAAAGAAAACAAGTGGTTTATAGTTCTTGTTGCAGTGATTTGATGAGCACTCGGATCACGCGCCGAGGGACGGCTTCTTGAATATGCATATCCAAGCCCGCCACAATCATGCGTTCGCCGCGTACGGGAATGCGCCCCAATTCAGTAATAATGAGTCCACCAACGGTGCTAAAATCACCCTTGGGTAAACGCATGTTTAATAAAGCTTCCAGATCTTCAACATGCATACGTGCCTGCACCTCAAGGCCATGTTCACCACGTGTATATTCAGCAGACTCTTGATTTTCACCTTCATCCATGGAACCGACAATTTCCTCCAATAAATCAGAAAGCGTCACCAAACCAGCTGTTCCGCCATATTCATCCAATACCATGGCGATATGATTTTTACTTTCACGCATTTCAGTGAGTAGTCCTGGAATATATTCCAGTTCCGATACTGTTAGGTATGGCCGCATCAAAGCTTTTATATTGGTATCTTCTTTCTGTGTTTGAGCATGTACCAAATCCCAAATATGGATAATACCAAGGATATGATCAAGATCATGTTGCATCACGGGTAAGCGCGTTAGTCCGCTTTCCGAAATAATTTGCGCCGCAGCACTCAGTGGCATACTTACATCAATGGACTTAATTTCAGAGCGTGGAATCATGATTTCACGAACGCGGGTATCATGAAACTCAACAATGCTTTCAAGCATATGTCGCTGCTCATCCGAGTGAATGGCCTCGGCGCGTTTGATAACCGATAACAACTCTTGATTGGTTTTCCCTGGGCGCAGGCTACGCATCAAATATTGGCGAAAGCGACATTGCAAACGTTCAAACATGCTTGGCGGCTTCATGCGAATATAGACTATTTAACATGCAACAAATGGACGGGTGATGCTTTCTGGCCTGTTGTAATAGATTGTTCATCTTATGAAAAGGGAAAGGATTCATAAACATTCGTGTATTTCGCAGGCATAAGGCTCATGCAAACCCAAACTTTTCATAACCTTAGATTCAATAGCCTGCATATGGCGTGCCTCATCATCATGGGTGTGGTCATAAGCGAGTAGGTGCAGCATACCATGAATAATCAGGTGGAGTATATGCGCTTGGGACTCGCGTTGTAGGCGTTCAGCTTCTTGCAACACAAAGGGCAACGCTAAAATAATATCACCCAATGGTTCATCGGCCTCATATGGGTCGCCTTCCTGCATAGGAAAAGAAAGCACGTCGGTCACGGTATCTTTGCCCCGCCATTGCGCATTTAATGCTTGAACCACGGCATTATGGGCAAAACGAATGCACACATGTGGCTTTTCGATATGCATTTCAGCGCTGCTGCAACTCAGATGAATAGCCGATGCAATCATTTCGTTGGAGGGAATAAGAGCTGCGCCTGTAGTTATCGTTGCCACATCATCATCAAGTAAAACATCAATCATGATAACTCAGCTTCATAGGCTTCAACAATGCTTTCAACGAGCTGGTGACGTATCACATCGTGGCTGCTCAACTGGCAAACACCAATGGCTTTAACATCACGCAATACTGTTAAAGCATGCAGCAAACCGCTTTGCTGGTGGTTGGGCAAATCAATTTGCGTGGCATCGCCTGTGACCACCATTTTGGAAGAAAAGCCAAGGCGAGTAAGAAACATCTTCATTTGTGTGCGGGTGGTATTTTGTGCTTCATCAAGAATGACAAAAGCGTCATTTAAGGTGCGTCCACGCATATATGCCAGCGGCGCAATTTCAATCAGCCCCTGTTCCATCAAGGTGTTCATTTTTTCAACACCGAGCATGTCCGTCAAGGCATCAAATAACGGGCGCAAATAGGGATCAACTTTTTGTTGCAGATCACCAGGTAAAAAACCAAGTTTTTCTCCCGCTTCAACAGCGGGGCGTGTGAGGATAATTCGTTCAACTTGGTGGCTGCTAAGTGCAACCACTGCTGCGGCAACAGCAAGGTATGTTTTCCCGCAACCAGCAGGACCCACTGCAATGGTAAGCGTTTGATCTTGCATGATTTGCAAGTAGCGCCGTTGATTGGGGGTTTTGCCCTGCACATTGCGTCGACCAGCTTTGAGGATGATATTTCTCTGTTCTTTTTCACCCTCCTGTAAAGCTTGATTGCGGTGCTCGCGAAGCAATAATTCAATTCTCGCTGGGGGCGGCGTTGTCGTTTGGGCGATGTAGGCAAGTTTTTGCAAAACATTTCGAGCAATTAGGGCATTATCACCTTGAATATGCCAAGCTGCAGCTTGGCCTGACAATTGAATATTCAAAGCCTCTTCAATGCGTTTTAATGTTTGGTTGTTGGCTCCACATAGATTATTTAACATTTGCGGTGTTAAGTTTGGAAGGTCGAGTCTGATGTTAGGCAAGAATAAGTACTCCATGCAGTGATTGGCCGTAAGCCTCAGTAATACGCACGGGCATGATTTGACCAATTTGACGTACTTGGCCTTTAAAATGCACGATTCGATAGTCTGCTGTTCGCCCCTGCATTTCACCTTCTTTTTTACTTTCTTTTTCAACCAACACTTCAACGGCACGGCCAATTTGCTTGACCATGGCTTGCCGTGTCTGCAAGCGCGTTAATTCGAGCAAGCGCTGCAAGCGTTCGTTTTTGATCGCTTCAGGCACATTATCTTCTGATTGTGCAGCAGGTGTGCCTGGACGCGGTGAATATTTAAAACAATAAGAAAAGTCATAATTGACACGGCGCACCAGATCGAGCGTCGCTTCAAAGTCTTCCTCGGTTTCACCCGGGTAGCCCACAATAAAGTCTGATGATAATGCGATATCGGGGCAGTATTTGCGTAAACTTTCAATAAGCGGAAAATAATCATCCCGGTTATGGCCACGGTGCATAGCTTTGAGGATTGCATTCGAACCTGATTGAACAGGCAAATGCAAATAAGGCATTAAAACAGGGATATCACCAAAAGCGGCGGCCATTTCTTCCGTCATTTCCATGGGGTGGGAGGTGCTAAAACGCAGGCGTTTAAGTCCATCAAGCTTGGCAACGGCATACAACAGCATGGTGAAATCCCACTCATCACCATCTTTGCTCAAACCGCGATAAGCATTAACATTTTGCCCTAAAAGACTGATTTCAGTGGTGCCTGTAGCCAATAGTTTGCCGCACTCTTCCAGCACATCTTCAACAGGCCGTGATAATTCCGAGCCGCGCGTATAAGGCACAACGCAGAATGTGCAAAATTTATCGCAGCCCTCCATGATGGTCACAAAACCTGATAAACCATTACCTTTTGGCGCAGGTAAATGGTCAAACTTTTCAATTTCTGGCATATCAGTATCAGTGACTTGGACGCGATCACGGCGGATCTTATGAATCATTTCAGGTAGTTTATGATAGGTCTGTGGGCCAAATACCGCATCCACATAAGGCGCACGTTGCTGAATGCGTTTACCTTCCTGCTGACCCACGCAGCCACCCACACCAATAATCATACTGGGGCGCTTTTCCTTTAATTTACGATAACGCCCCAGCTCAGAATACACCTTGTCTTCAGCCTTTTCACGAATAGAGCAGGTATTCATCAATATCACATCGGCATCTTCAGGGCTGGCGACTAGGCGCATACCATAGGCTTCTTGCATCAGATCCAGCATACGTGATGAGTCGTATTCGTTCATCTGACAGCCGTAGGTTTTGATAAAAAGGGTGTCAAGTGATGTTGGGGGCGATTTTTTCAGCTTCATAGAACGGCGAATGTTAGAAGTGCGCATCTACGATGTCGAATATATTGCATAATATGTGAATTTCAACCCGCATTATTCACAAATACTGGGCCTGCCTGTGTGTGCCATAGGTCGACTGGCAGTACTCCGTACGGGCCTATATGTGCGATGCTGTGGAAGGGGGTGCTAGGAGGCTGTCCCGATTATGTATCATTACCACTTCGTGCTTGTTTTGCTATACGCCAATGAAAATTAAAAATAATTGATGCAATTAAAATAACAATTATAGATCTAACAATACTCATAATTGACTCTTCTTTTAATCGTTCAGTTTCTAATTTTTCAAACAGCTTCTGATCTTCTTGGAGCTGCCAATTAATTTTAGCATTACTCTCCATTGCCTCTGAACTAGCAGTTTCTGGTAATGGTTGCACTGGAAGTGGCTGATCTGGGAATATAGGAGCTGTCATAATGTCACTCTGACTAAAAACTGGTGGATAATGCAGGCGCGAAGAATTAATTGTCGATGGAAATGATATTTCAACAAGGCTATATAAAAATATTCCACAGAATATACTTAAGCAACTTATTGAAACAAAGCATACAGATAAAGCGTAGACTTCCAGAAAGCGATTATTCATTTTGAAATTTCTCTGTACATACTCTGGGAGCTTATCTGAATTGATAACTTTTAAAAGTACTAGCCGACGGCAAGGGTGTAAGGTTACCCTCCCCTGCTTCACCCTGAAAGGATAGGCTTCACTTCTATGCAAGCGTTTGTGCGTGCAGAGTGTAAGATATTGGTTTACATGGCGTATTGAAAAAACACGTAGTCACCTTATTGGTAATGAGTGCTTTTTCAATAGTCCAAGTGAATCAAGAGCTTGCGCTATGTATGAGCAAACGCTTGCAGGATCTAGGTTTTATATAATTCAGGTGTAACATACACGATGTGTGTTTGAGTGCATTTTTTACCGAAGACAATCAGACAAATCAGGAGTATCTATTATGTATAAACTTATTGTGTTATCCCTTCTTTTAGTGCCTTTATCCGCGTGTATGTCCACATTAAGTGGTGACAGCTATTCAAGAGAAGAAGCCCGCGCGGTTCATCAAATTGAATTCGCTATTGTTGAAGGCATCCGCCCTGTTGTACTTGAAGGAACCAAAACCCCAATTGGTGGAGCTGTTGGTGGTGTTCTTGGTGGTATCGCTGGTAGTAGTGTGGGCGGAGGTCGTGGTCAAGCAGCTGGTGCAGTGGTTGGTGCTACTGTCGGTGCCATTGCAGGAGCTATTGCTGAGGAGAGGGCAACGCGCAAACAGGCAGATGAAATTACCTTGCGAAAAGAAAACGGCCAAATCATCTCCCTTGTGCAAGAGCGCAGCGAAAATATTCAATTTAATATTGGTGACCGGGTACGTATTTTGCGTAGCAATGGTATTTTACGGGTAGCTCCTTGAGTGACTGCTGCGAATCGTCGCCAGCTTCACCACCTACGTGCATTGGTCTGCCATGGCATGAGTAGGTTTGGCGACGTTTAAAACATACGATTTTTTGATTATATTGCTACCTCTGATAATGATGAGAAGCGTCGCATGGCACATATGTTTGCCATACAAATATGGTACGCCACTGCCATCCAACATCGACCCAAGCCGTTGTCTCAATTGCAGCACAATGACTTGTGTTTGTGTGGCTCGGGTAAGAAGTATAAACAATGCTGCATGCATATAATTCCTTTAAGTATTTCATTTTTTCCTTCAGAACTTCTGACACACCATTTGCTTGAAGCTATTTAAGCTATTTCTCAGAAATATTTAAAGCAAGTTTGGCAATACCTTCCACATGAGCATCTGGCCTTTACCGCTGATCAATGGTGTAAAGAAAATAAGCGTTTGGCTGAATGTGGCCTATTGATGCCATACCCTGACAAAACATTGCAATCATCTGCGCTACAGCGCCAGTGCTGCATATTGGCAGATAAGGACAAGCTAAATGAGGCTTGGGCATGTTTCCAAAGAGCACAGCGTTTGGATCCCAATAATATTTCTTTAAGCTATTCAGGTTAGAAATGCTGCTACTCATGCAACAAGGAAAAACAGAATAAATGCAACTGCGTGGCAATTATTGGGTAAAATGATTAAGTCGCATGAATAGTGATGGTGAGTTGGATGAATTAATTGATGTGATTCAACAAATGGGTACTGCGACACCCGATAACATGGGTGCTTTGTTAGCCCGCATTATTCACAAATGCTGTTGTGTGTGTGTGGCGTTTGTGGGCGCGGACATCTCCATAACCCTATGAGCGTAAAAGGAAGTGAAAGTATATGAGTGTGGCAAAGGTTGATATTGGAGTCCAAGAAAAGGCACGAAAACACCAGGATCACTTAACCAAACCCCAAGGTTCTTTGGGTCGGTTGGAAGATATTGCTTGCTGGTTTGCGGCACGGCAAGGTAAAACGATTCCTGATATATTACAGCCCCATATTTGTGTGTTTGCTGGAGATCACGGTGTGGTGGAAGCGGGTGTTTCTGCTTTTCCATCGGTGGTAACGGGTGAGATGCTAAAAAACTTTGCGGCAGGTGGTGCGGCCATCAATATCTTGGCAAAGCAGTGTGGCGCGACGTTAAGTGTTGTTGATGTTGGTGTGCAAGCTGATGTGTCGGGTTTGAAAGGTATTGTGCATGCTAAGGTGCGTGCTGGAACAGGTAATATTATCAAGGAACCTGCCATGAAAGAATGGGAATATTGGCAAGCTGTCGGTGTGGGAAAAGCGCAAGCAGAGCTGGCGATTGCCAATGGTGCCAATGTATTGATTGCGGGTGAAATGGGTATTGGCAATACCACGGCAAGTGCGGCTTTGATTTGTGAGTTGACATTGCTTGCACCTGAAAAAGTTGTGGGGCGAGGCACAGGCATTGATGATGCCGCTTATGATTTGAAGGTAAGTGCTGTTCGGCGTGCCTTACAACGTGCTCAGATGACACCTTCAAAGTATGCCATGCGAGAGTTAGGCGGCCTAGAAATTGCTGCTATGGCAGGCTTTTATCGTGCCGCTGCTCATTTTGGGGTGCCAATCCTGTTGGATGGGTTTATTTCGGCAGCCGCAGCTTTGGTTACTGCGGCTTGGGATGCACGTATTGTTGGCTGGATGCTGGCAAGCCATGTATCACAAGAACAAGGTCATATGTTGGCATTGCAGGCGCTTGGTCTGGAACCGTTGTTGGATATGCATATGCGCTTGGGTGAAGGAAGTGGTGCGGCGTTAAGCCTGCCGTTGCTGCAATCTGCCATTGCTTTGCATCGGGGCATGGCAAGCTTTGAATCGGCAGGAGTTTCGAATGGAAATGATTGAGGCAATCACCGTGGATTTGATTCGCCATGGCGAGGTGTCTGGGCGCAAACATGTGGCTAGAGGAAGCACCGATAGACCGCTATCGGATGAGGGTTGGCAGCAGATGCAGGCAGTCAAAGATGCCATTGGTCAAGTAGACCAGATCGCCACATCACCTTTAAAGCGCTGCCGTTTGTTTGCTGAATCTTGTGATGAGCCGATGTTCCTATTGCCTGCCATGCAAGAAATTGATTTTGGTGATTGGGAGGATAAATCAGCTGATGAAATCGATGATCAAGCCTTGCTACATTGTTTTTTCAATAAACCCATTCATTTCCAAGCTCCCAATGGCGAAGCTTTTGATGTGTTTTCGCAGCGTGTGGTTGAAGCATGGCAAACTTGGCTGGATACGGGAACAGAACAACATCGAATCTTATTGGCGCACGGCTGTGTTATCCGTGTTTTGCTGGCGCATATCTTGGCGATACCCCATGAAAATTTTTGGAGCCTTGTCATTGATACAGCAAGCTGGACGCGGGTATCGTGTTTGCAAGGCGAGAAACCGCGCGTGATGTTCATCAATCGTTCGGCAGGCTGATATGCTTAGAAAATCGTGTAGTTCGTTAATTTCCCATGCGAATACGTGGACGGAAGCGTGGTCTTTCTTCAACTGGGGAAGTGCTTTTTTCAGGCTCGGCAATATTGCTCATTTGTAGTTTTACTTCTTCGGATGTGTCTTCATCGGCCCAGTCCTCTTCGTTGTCTAAGTTATCGCCCCAATCATCTTCGTTTTCGAAGTCATCAGTGCTACTTGTGGGCGGGTTGCCATCATAGATTTGGTAATCTCTGAGCTGTCGCCATGCTTCGCGAGTAAACAAATAAGGATCCAGAGCCATTTCATCTCGCATATCCGAGGCTTCCAGTAGTTGGGAGCGGCGATCGATATACTTGAGTGCTGTTAAGGGGATAGTTATTTGCGGTACGGCAGCTAGCGACAACCAAAACAATGGGTCTGTCGCTGTCGCGGTGATAAATCCAGGCGTGTTGCGCATTGAGTTTGGACCAAGAAAGGGGTAAACAATGTAAGCGCCTCGATCAACACCCCATGTAGCCAGTGTTTGTCCAAAATCTTCGTTGTGTTTTTCAAAGCCCAGTGAGCTTGCAACATCAGCCAGCCCCACCACACCAATGGATGAGTTAATAATAAAACGAGCAAAATCTTCAAATCCTTGCTTTGTTTTACCTTGTAAAAAGCCATTTAGGACAGTATTTAAATAGGTTGCATTGTCATAAAAGTTTGAGATTATCGAGCGCACATCTTTGCTGGTAACAGCTTGATATCCTTTGGCAATTGGTTTTAAACTGATGTTGTCAATGGTGTTGTTGAGCGCTTCGGTTCCACGGTTTACCTTTATTAGAGGGTCAAAATCATTGTGCACTGTGGCGCAGCTGGGTAAAACAACCAGCAACAGCATGATAAGTAGTAGGTAGCGTTTCATCGGCGTTAGTATGGAATCGTAGATAGTATTGGCAAGCCTAAGGAACGTTAATGATAGGAAAGGCATTATTAAATAATTTTTAGGGTGTTGCTATCGAACAAATTGAATATCTAGGGTACGTAAATAGCTATGCAGCCCTGCATCCTGAACAGGAAAAACATAAGCATCTTGATCCGATTCATTGTGGTGTGAGTGCCACCAACCTGGTGGGGTAATAAAAACAGTGTTGGGCTCCCACACAGCTTTCACAGGGTTGATAATATCACCATGTGCATCAACTTTTTGCCCAATCAGCGTGTACGTGTTTTCACCGGTAGATACAGCCAAATCAAGAGCCACAGAGTTGTGACGATGCGCCTTTTGCACGGCTCCAGCAGGTAGCAGATTGAATAGCGCCCACATGCTATGGGTAATGGTTTTTGTGCCTATACAATCTTTATTGCCCAAAATAATACCCACGCGGTTACGATTTTCACGAATAGCAATATCGCGCAGCGCATCCACTTCCGAATGCATGGCAGCATGACCATAAAAGGCGGGTTTAAAACGGGGCGATGATGGTGAAACGCCCAAATATTGAAGCAGTGGCGCATCATGCGTCCAATACAAAGCAGTATCGGAGTCTGCTTCATGGCGAACGCCGGCATTACTAGGCAAGGTAAATGCATCGCCTTGCTGCCAAGTAATAACACCATCATCACTTATTGTTTGACCAGAACCTCGCATCACAAAGAACACTTCGGATGTGGCTTGGGCATGTGTTTGAATGCTTTCACCCGAACAAATATGGACATAATTGGCCAGCAAACAGGGGCTGCTTGCAGGGTAGCTTGTGCCAAGCATGGTTGAAATATCCAGCTCAATTACACGTGTTGTGCCTGTTTCATGCAGTGATGCAGGAAATGGCTGAATCGGGATGGCAGATAGGTCTGGTGTAGCTGCTGCGGAATACTCCCAATTAACCACCTGTTTTTTCCATTGCTCGTTGAGTGTATTCATATGCTTTTACTCCGTGAAATGAGGTTTGATGACAGGTTGAAACCGCATCAGTTTATTTATTTCACCGACCTTAAGGAACGTGAATTAAATAACTTGCGCAATTCATGCTTGTCTTTTTGCCCAGCATGGGCGTTGCAAAAAAAGCTTACATAGCAGGCTATGCTTTGCTTTTTGCGCCTTCATGCTGAACAAAAACACTGCGCTTCAAATGCACATGTTATTTAATTCCCGTTCCTAAGCAGTAGCGTGCAATCTGTTTCGTGCATGGCTGCAAGTGTTGGGCTTATGAGCTAACATATGGATAGAACTGTGATCAAGGGGGCAAGAATGCATGGAATAATCGCTGAATTATTTTTGCTGATGACTAAGAAATTGAGCTTTTACCTAGGGCACTGGGCTTGAGCGATTCCATCATTATAAAAAAGATCAAGGCTTACCAAGTGTATTTGATGCGTTTTATGCAAAACGCTGAGTGAGGATGTTTTCAAGAGAAAATCCTTCCTTGATGACACCTAAAGCGACTGCAGGAACAACGCCAGTTGTCCAATGAGCGCGAATAA
>JAUZQT010000021.1 GCA_030950825.1 Mariprofundaceae bacterium
AAATTCAGGCACATTCACCGCATAGCGCTGCAACTTACGCATCAATTCCCGATACGGGCCAGTCACTCGAAGTGTATCTAACAGCTTTTCACTGGTTTCATCATAACGAACAAATACCGTACGCCCTGCATCTTTGATCAATTTCATTTTCATGGCTGAGGTGCGAAACTGCAAACCAGAAAGATCCTCTGGCAATGTGCCGCCTTTCATGTGGAGTAGTGTTTCGATACCATATTTATCCAAATCGGTATCCGAATAAAACAGCTCAAAGAATTTTGAAAAATTACTGCGTGCCAAAGGATCAGATACATCTCCGGAAAGCAGTGAAACCGTCTTGTTCTTCGCCCGCAGAAGAGGCCCGGCATAAGGCTCTTTTGGCGGCACAAACACCACCACACGGCCTTTATCCAGTTTCCCCTCACGATTACAACGGCCAGCCGCTTGCGCGATAGAGTCCAATCCGGCCAGCGCCCGATAAACCACGGGGAAATCCAGATCGACCCCGGCTTCAACCAGTTGCGTGCTGACCACTCGTGTGGATAGGCCCTCTGCAAGCCGCTGCTTAATTTCAGCAATCACGTTTGATCGATGCTCGCCGCACATCAAGGCGGAGAGGTGAATCGCCCCTTCCGGCAGTAAGCGAAATAACTCACGAGCATCCTTGCGGCTATTGACAACAACCAGCACAGATTCATGTTCAGCAAGTTCACCCGCAAGCTCATGCCAGCTTCGAGGTTCGTGGAAGTCGGCAGGTAATTCGACATGCACACGATCAAGCTGACGATAAAGCTCATCCGGCTCGGATATAATTTCATGCACATTATTCAACCCACGTAACAAGGTGTTTCCGAAACTGTCTGACATGCTATTCAACGCTGGCTGCGTGGCGGTGGAGAGCACAAATGTCACGCCATAATGTTTAACCAACTGATTCATCACTGTCAAAATCGGCTGTAAAAACTCCGGTGATAGCAACTGGGCTTCATCAAGAATAACAATACTGTTGGCGATATTGTGGAGTTTGCAGCAACGGCTGGTTCGTGCGGCAAACAACGATTCAAAAAACTGCACATTGGTCGTGACGACAATCGGCGCATCACAGTTCTCCGATGCCAATCGTGATTTGTGATCCTCCTTATCGGGATCAAGGCTGCTGTGATGTTCAATGATATTTTCATTAAAAATAGTGCGGAAGATATTCGCCGTCTGCTCAATGATACTGGTATAGGGAATCGCATAGATGATGCGGCTTTTGCCATGCTTGGCCGCATGCTCCAATGCAAAAGCCATGGAAGAGAGCGTTTTACCGCCACCAGTTGGAACTGTCAGTGAAAAGATGCCCTCACTATGTAATCCGCCACGACGGCAATCAGCCAATATCTCGGCGCGAAGTCGATTGACAGTCGAATCCACGGCACTCGCTGCCAATGTATCCATATGCGCATCAAACATGATCTTCAGTTCAGAAAGTGGCAAATAATCGCCACGGCATTCAGACTGTTCTTGATCATAAAACAATTCAGTATCCAAAAAGTCAGCATCTACCAAAGCAGAAAACAACATGCGCACCCACAGAGCAAAACCATCCCGACCGCCCAACGGGGGCTGGCTCGGAATGTCTCCCGCCAATATATCCACAGGAACATCGGCTTTCAGCGCATCAGCAAGCAGCTTCGACTCCGTCAATCGTTCTTGAAGTGAGCCCCCTGGTGCATCAAGCTTATACCAGTCTGGCAAGCCTGCATGGTGCCCTGCAATCAAATATGCCAGTATCCGACCGTGAACACCAAACTTCTCCACAGCATGCAACGCTCCAGCGGTTGAATGATTCACCTTACCGCCAGCCCCTTCATATTCGACATGCGCTTCCATGCCATTGGCTTCATAAATCATTTTCTGAAATGCTGCTGAATATTTACCAAGATCATGCCAACGCCCAGCCAGTTTCGCCCAAGCTCCTTACTCAAATGTCGCCGCGTGAGATTCGGCCCTTTGCCCTACTTTGCACAGGTGCTCTTCCAGTAAATGGATCTCTTTATCTTCTGTAATATGCGCCGCATAAATTTCCTTACCCATCCAACACCACCTCAAAACGGACACGATCCCATGGGCTCTTTGATTGTTCAAGCTTCACAATGCGTGTAAACAATTGCTCCCCACGCTCAAGCATTTGTGCAATTGCTGTGTTGTCTGCCCTTGGCACAAAACCCAGTTTGTTGTCCTTATAAAAAACTGCTACCGCGTTTTTGTCATATTTATTGTCTGCCTCACGCTTTAGATGCAGTGCTGTACCCAAACATAAGCGGTGAAAGTTTTTCTCTCCTTGGTGATATTGAAAACCTGCAACGGGAGATTGCTGCACAATCACCCTGCGCTGCGGCATTGACAATGCGGCAGCAGGAACCAAGGGAAGGTATAAAATACCTTGAGATATAACTTGAAGAAAACCGCGTCGATTCATGCCAACACCTCCGAAAAGAAGAATCGGGGACAAGCTGCCATACGCTGTGGTCATATAATGACCTTAGCCTAGATTATTCATATTGAGCTGCGGCCTTTCTCAATGTATCGGCCACCTGTTGACGCAACTCACGCGGATCCATCACTTCCACATCAGCCCCATAGCGACAAATTTCCATGATTAATTCCGTAGGATTATGATACGGAATGCGCAATTCAAACACCTGATGATCAAGCCACTTACCTGGATGATCTGGAAACCATGCTTCATCCTGAACCCAGCGCGCCGCTTTTTCAGTAAAATGCAGCACTGCGGTATGTGTTGGTTTACCTGAAAAAATACCAAATGATGTACTTAACGTGTCATCCAGTTCGATATTGGGAATTTCTGTGCACGCAGATTTGAGCAAACAGGCCTTTGTTATCTTTTCCACTGCAAATGAGCGCAGCGCATCCGCCTTGTGACACCATGCATCCAAATACCAGTTGCCTTTATAATGGATCATTCGTTGGGGAGATACTTCACGCTCTGTAGCTTTACCACGTTGACGACCTTGATAAATTATATCCAAGCGCCGCCGTTCCAATACAGCACTGCTCACAATCGAAAACATGGGGAGAGTTTTACAACGCGAGCCTGCTCCCAATATACAAATAAGGCGCATTTCTTTGGGCGATGACATTTGCCCACCCAATAAAGACTGAGCCTTGTTCTGAATAAGCTGGATGCTTTCATCAAAGAAACCACCCGAGATATTTTTGGTTAATTGCTGAATAATCAGTAATGCATGCAGCTCATCTTGCGAAAACCACACGCCAGGAAGTTCAAAAGCGATGCGTTTATCGTAACTGTAGCCAGCACCACCGGTGCAATAAATGGGCGCGCCAAGCGCTCTTAAATCTTCGCGTGTTCTTTTTGACGTTGAAGGGCTGCACTCAAATAGCTCACACATCTCCTGATCCGATATGGGCGTTTTACGAATTTTAAATAATTGATGCAAACGTTGAGCGCGTTGCAGTTTATCCATACTTCCCTCCCGACCCTCAAAATGTCAATGCTTAACATTGAAAAGAACAACGCGTTTGCATGATTTTTCCCCTCTATGAAATTCTGGGAACGCAATACATAATCAAGCTTGGTCATCGTCAACTTTCAGTTTATTCCATGATTTCAATGTAGAGCGAACTCAGGAGTGGTGGGTGAAATAAAAACGTGAAAGGTGAAAGATGCGGCAGTTATTTCGTGCACGTTCCTAATCTGAATAATCTAAGGCTTTTTGATAAGCGGCAAGAGCCTCTTGCCACTGCTGTCTTTGTATCATCCATTCGGCCTGAGTTTGCCAGAATGCACGGCAAGGATGCTCTTTAAGCAGGTTGGATAAATGCTCATCGGCCAAACCATCAAGCTTTCCTGCATAAGCAAGGCGTGCTTGCAGCCATTGTAATGAAGCACTTCCTTGTTGTTTTTCCAGTTTTCGGAATGCCGCCAGTGCATTGTTTTTTAACATTTCAAACGTTGCATTGGCAATCGCAATATCATGATTTTTTTGCAAGTGATTTAACCATAATTTTTCAGTCGTGCGCTGTTTACCATCAGTCATTTGAGCTTGACCCAAGGCCAATATAACACCCGAATGATCAGGCATAATACGATGGGCTTTGCGTAAATATTCCATGCCGCCTGCAGTTTCTTGCGCGGCCAATGCCAACCAAGCATGTACCAGTTGTGATTTAACGAACGATGCCGAACGGTGACCTCGCTTCCAGATATCCTCCAACAAATGAGCCGCACGCTTCCAATCTTCTTCTTCCACAGCCAAATCTGCCATGCGCATCAACGCAAGTGGGGCATTTGGCTGACTATGCAGCCATGCTTCCAAATGCGCCTTCCGAATGGCAAGGTCAGGCTTTGGTGACGCTTCTGGGCTGGTGGCAATACGAGCTGCCAGCGTTGTGAGTAAAGGATCAGCATCACTTGCAGGTAAATCTTGTTCATTTGCTGGAATCGTAGTGCGTTGCAATAACGCACTTAGCCAGCTAGGCACAATGCCACGTGTTTTTTTGAAAACGCGTTGTCCATAATCATCACGCATATCCAACCATTGTGAGATGCCTTCACGCAGGCGTTGCTCACGGCGTTTTTTGCTGCCCATACGCAGTGTTTGCCAAAGCTGTCCTGGCCCAGCCACCAAGGCAGATAATAAACGTTGTATCAACCAAAGAGCTGCAAGTATGAGTAGCACAGCCACAATAAATGCACCTTGCCGTGTTTCAAATTGCCAGCCAAAGGCTTCAATACGCAATATTTGAAGGGCAATATCGGGGAATAAGGTGAGAACGATGGTTAGGAGTAGGGCGATGAATAGAAGGAATTTTAGACGCATTTATTGTCCCTCCAGCCAAATCTTTGCGGCTTGCCGAAGCTGTTCGACATCGGCTTGGACTGAGGTGAAATTTTCGGGTAACTGCAAGCTAGGGGCTGTATTCTCATCCACCTGATCCACAAGGTGAAGTTGTAGCTGTGCGCGCAACGTTGGCCATGCCGTTGGCCATTGCTCCAAAGCCATGCCTTGCTTGATATGTACGAGTCTATTTTTTAATGTGAGTAAAAGCCTTTCCTCGCTACTTTGCGAGCGTTTTAGGCTAAATTGTTGCATGAGCCATTGTAGCAAAGGGTTAGAATTATCCACTGAAACAACATTGGATATGATATTGTTATGTTCATTGGGCTTCAAGCTGGCAATAAGCTGGCTGAGTGTCTGCTGCCATTGCAAGACATCATTCTGCCGCTTTTGAGCCAGTTGTAGCATGGAATTGGCCAGCGCACGTTGCTCTGTGCTTAGTGATGGCAATAAACTTATTTCCTGCCAAGCCCATGTTATTTGTGGTAAGTGACTATTATGTTGTATGATCTTGGTAAGTCGGGAACGAAGCTGCATGGATTCAAGCATGGCTTGAGAATCAGCGACGTTCCGTTGTTTTAAGTGTAACGTTTGAAGCTCGTTTTTTAGCTCTTGGATATTGCTCTGTAACGCCTTGATGGCAGAGATTAACGCCTCACCTTCTTCACTACTGATGGCTGTGTGCTTGGGCAGTTCGGAGTTTTTTTTCTCTATAGGGGTTTCTATGCTGTCTACAACTGCCTCTGTACGTTTTTTTGCAGCTTCAATAGGAATATTATCAACAAGTGTTTTTTTAACTGCCTTTTCGACAGGCAGCAATGCTGCGCTGGTAGAGGTGTTCTCTGGTGCGGTATGGTAGATCAGCTGGTAATAATTGAGTGTGAAGATGGATGTGGCCGAGCCCACGATAAAGGCGAGCACAAAAAACGGCCATCGACGTGACTTCTTTTTTGAGCTGGGTTCTTTTTCGAGTGCTGTTTCCTGACTTGTTTCAGAAACTTCTTCAGAAACTTTTTCAGATAAGCCTATATCAACAGGAGCCTTGTCTGGCATGGATTCAGTATGTCTTTTGTCGTTCATGCTTTAATCATCGTTCAACCAGCGGGCAACGTCCAGTGCATGGTAGGATAAAATCAAATCGGCACCGGCACGTTTGAAACCAAGCATGGTTTCCAGAACAACACGTTTTTCATCAATCCAGCCGTTGGCAGCAGCGGCCTTGACCATGGCATATTCACCTGAAACATTATACACAGCCATGGGTAACTGCGTGGCATCTTTCACTTCACGAATAATATCCATATAAGCTAAAGCAGGCTTTACCATCAACATATCAGCCCCTTCATTGACATCCAGCAAGGCTTCTTTGATGGCCTCACGGCGGTTGGCAGGGTCCATTTGATAGCTAGCTCTATCGCCAAATGTCGGGGTGGAATCTGCGGCATCACGAAATGGGCCAAAATACCCTGAAGCATATTTGACGGCATACGACATAATGGGTGTTTCAGTGAAACCCGCATCATCCAAAGCAGAGCGTATCGCTGCACTCATGCCGTCCATCATACCCGATGGAGCTACAATATCGACGCCAGCCTTGGCATAAGAAATGGCTTCTTTTTGTAGGTTCTCAAGTGTGGCATCATTGTCCACCTCTTCACCACAAAGCACGCCGCAATGACCATGCTCGGTGTATTCACAAAAACACGTATCGGCAATCACGCACATATCTGGGCAAGCTGCTTTGGCGGCACGAATGGCCTGCTGCACAATGCCATCATCATCCCAGCCAGATGCACCAATATCATCTTTCTGGCTGGGGATACCGAATAAAATAACCCCTGGGATGCCTAGCGCTTCCACTTCTTTCACTGCGGCTTCAACATCAGTCAACGGAATACGCGATACACCAGGCATACTTTTTACTTCAATGGCCTCAGTGATGCCTTCATCAACAAATAAAGGGTAAATAAAATCAGCTACAGATAGCGATGTTTCTCGGACCATGCGACGAATGGTGGCTGTTTTGCGTAGACGGCGAGGGCGAATGGTTAAATCGGGTAAAGACATTGTATCAGTTGCTCCGTTGAGAGAAATGGTTGGCCAAGGTATCAAGCATGGATGCAAAGTTGGGCTGTTTGGCGATAAGCTGCACCTTCAAGCCGAGTTTGTCAGCCGCAGTTGCGACATTTTGGCTGATGCCGACAAGTACTGGGCGATTGGCAAGTTCAAGATCGCCAATACGCTCTAGATAATGCGCAGTTGTTTTCGGGCTAGCTAATAAGACAGCATCAATACTATGGGTGGATAACATGTTCAGAACGTCAGTATTGTCAGCCTTGGGGCAAATGCTGCGGTAGGCTTTGATGAGGGAGACGGGGATGTTTTGCTGCTGTAAACAGTTGATTAGTAGATCACTGCCATGCTCGGCGCGGAAAAAAAGCAGCGATTGGGGGAAGCCATATGTTTGGTATGCTTCAATCAGGCCTTGTTGTGATGCGCGTGGGGGAATGATATGCGCGTGTAAATGGTGTGCGTGAAGTGCGTGAGCCGTTTTGCTCCCAACCACCGCAATGCGCTGCTGTGCCAGTAGCTGCACAAGGGGCTTATTTGCATTGCGAGCTACGGCTTCAATGCCATTGACACTGGTGAAGAGAACATCACTGAATTCTGACATTTGTTGCAAGCCCTGCTGGATATGCTTGCCGAGAATTTTCAATTCAAGGCAGGGGAAAGCTATTGCAATGGCATGATGTTGTGCAATGAGTGCGGCTGTTTCATCCATTTGGTGGGATGCACGAGTCATAAGAATACGCTTGTTTGCAAGGGCTGAGAGCATGGCTGTACTGTATGAAAAAATCTTTTACAGGCAACTATCCGTACTATTCATGATAATTCAGGTTAAAAGCCAGAACGCAAGCGCCCCAATGCCTTTTGCACCCATTCATCACGCAAAGCTTCAGCAATCCGCTCTTTTTGTGCTGCGATTGCGATTGCCCCACCTGTTGCAAAAACATCGCCCGAGCGAAGAATATCGCCAGATACCCATAGTGTTTTGCCTGATTGCAAAACCCGCAGTGAGGCAGAGACAACAACGCGGTATTGGTTGGCAATACCTGAAGTATCAAATG
>JAUZQT010000022.1 GCA_030950825.1 Mariprofundaceae bacterium
CAGCACTACTACCAGTTTCAGGTGATTCTTAAACCAGCTCCAGAAGATATTTTGGATTTATATTTGGCATCCCTGCGTGAAATCGGTATTGATACCGATGTACATGATATTCGTTTTGTTGAAGATGACTGGGAGTCGCCAACCTTGGGAGCTTGGGGTTTGGGTTGGGAAGTGTGGCTGGATGGCATGGAAGTCACCCAATTCACCTACTTCCAACAAGTCGGCGGTGTTGAATTAAGCCGTACACCAGGTGAAATAACCTACGGCCTTGAGCGTTTGGCGATGTATATCCAAGGCGTTGAAAATGTTTACGATTTGGTCTGGGTGGAGCGCCCCGATGGTACAACGGTCAGTTATGGCGATGTCTTTTTGCGTAATGAGCAAGAGTTTTCCGCTTATAACTTTGATCATGCCAACACCGAATTTTTACAGCAACAATTTGATCAGGCAGAAAGTGATTGCAAACGTTTGGCTGCTGAAAATCTATTTCTGCCTGCTTATGAGGAAGTAATCAAAGCATCCCACGCTTTTAATTTATTGGATGCGCGTGGTGCTATTTCTGTTGCCGAACGACAACGTTTTATTGGCCGCGTGCGTGGTTTATCGCGAACCGTTGCACAGGGTTATGTGGAGGTGATATCATGAGCACATATCCACTACTTATCGAAATTGGTGTGGAAGAAATTCCAGCAGGCATTGCGCTCCGTATGGGAAATGCATTACAAATGGCTTTGTTCAAGGTGCTCAAAGATGCCAATATTGAAACCTCTGAATTAAAATTGGGGATCACACCACGGCGTTTGCTTATTCATATTGAGTGCTGCCCTGCTATGCAACAAGATCGCGAGCAAGTAATTTGGGGTCCGCCTGAAAGGGTTGCCCTGAAAGATGGCGAGCCTACAAGGGCTGCGGAAGGTTTTGCGCGTAAATCGGGCTTGCATGTATCGAATTTTGAATTTACCGATAAAGGCGATGGCAAAGCCAAATATATGAAAGCGGTGGTAACCGTTAAAGGCCGCAAAACTACTGATATTATTGCCGAAGCGATACCTGATATTCTTCGAGGTATGCCAAGCCCCAAGCAAATGCAATGGCAGGATGGTGAAAGCCGTACTGATGCATTTATTCGCCCCATTCGCTGGATTGTGGCGCGTTTGGGTGATGATGTGATTCCATTTAGCTTTGCGGGTATCACGTCGGGCAAAGATTCTTATGGGCATCGGATGTGCAAAGATGCCAAGGGTGAAATCAGTGTTGAAGCCCCATTTGAGTGGTTTGAAGAACGTATGGTTGTTGCTGATCGAAATGTCCGTAAAGCGCATATTATTGAAGGCCTGAACAGCGCGGCAAAAGAAGCTGGCGTATCACTGGTAAACGATGATGATTTGATCGAAGAGGTCACCGATTTAACTGAATGGCCGCATGTGATTACTGGCCATTATCTTGAGGATTTTTTGCGTTTGCCCATTGAGGTGAGCCGCATTGAGTTAAAACACCATCAACGCTGCTTTTCAACCCATGATGGCTCAGGCAATACATCGAATGTGTTTTTTGCCGTTGCCAATATTCAATCGAAAAATCCAGCCTTGGTGGCACACGGCAATGAACGCGTGGTTAATGCCCGTCTTGCTGATGCGGCATTCTTTTATGATCGGGATCCAAAAGAGACCCTTGAAGCGCGTGTTGAAAAACTATCGAGCATCGTGTTCCAAGATGGTTTGGGCATGGTGGGCGACCAAGCACGCCGTTTGCGCGGTTTTGTTTTGGATAATGCCGGAGCACTACAGGTAAATGCCAATGATGCCCAACGTGCCGCTTATTTGTGTAAATCTGATTTAACCACAGGTTTGGTCAACGAATTTCCCGAGCTACAGGGCTATATGGGTGGAATCTATGCCTTGATGAATAAGGAATCTGCCGATGTTTCCCAAGCTATTGCGCAACATTATATGCCGACGGGTGCAGAAGATGATTTGCCAGAAAGTGCTATTGCGCGTGCTATTGGTGTCGCAGAGCGCGCCGATAAATTATTGGGTTACTTTCATTTGGGGAAAATTCCCACAGCAAGTGCCGACCCGTTTGCTTTGCGCCGCGCAGCCATTGGCCTTGTTCGCTTGTTAGCCAGTGCCGATAATCCCATTCAGATGACCTTACATGAAGTGTTGCAAGAGGCATCCAAGCAATGGAATCAGCAGCGTGTAACCATTGCCATTGGCCATGAAACACAAGCCTCTGTGATCCATTTTATCCATGATCGTTTTCAAGGCCTAGCGACTTCTTTTGATGTATCAAAGGCTGCTTGTGATGCAGCGCTACGCGCCAAAACTGCCTTGCCTTTATATCAACACCTTCAGGTTGCCACTCTGTTGACGGGTTTTGCCGATTCAGAAGCAGGGCAAGCTGTCGCAGCTGCCAACAAACGTATTGCCAACATCTTGAAAAAGGCAGGTGATATTTCAAACACAGTGGATGAGCGGCTGTTTGAAAAAGATGCTGAAAAGCGGTTGTTTGAATGCCTGAACACCGTCTCCGAAAATTTCCCTAACGAGCCCAAAAAGCAACTGGCAATGTTGGCAAGCTTGCAGGAACCAGTTGATCATTTTTTTGATGATGTCATGGTCATGACTGAAGATGCTCGCATCAAAAGCAATCGCCTAGCATTGCTAGGGAAGCTTCGGGCTTTATTCTTACAACTTGCTGATGTATCAAGACTGTAAGAAAAAGGGTATTTGCCTACTTTCCATGTTGACTGTTCTTGCTATCAGTGTGGAAAGTGCTTGGGCGGAAGGTGCTGGCAATGCCAAATCTGTATTTGACGAATGCCAACGCATCGGCAACAAGCTCGGCAGCGTGAGCGTCCAGCAATGTTTAAAGGCTGGCATGAAAGACACAGGTGCACGCTCAGTCAATGGGCAGGCGCTGCTTCTTAAAGAGTATCCACCGCTGCTTAAAAGGCGGCAGCCCCTTGGTCGTGTGCTGCTGATCGGAGGCACACATGGTGATGAATATGCGGCAACAAGTATTGTTTTTAAATGGATGAAAATACTGGACACATATCATTCAGGTTTGTTCCACTGGCACGTTGCGCCATTGATCAATCCCGACGGCTTGCTTCAGCGCCATTCCCTGCGCTTGAATGCACATGGCATTGATTTAAATCGCAATATGCCAACACCAAATTGGCATGAGGAAACATCTGCTTACTGGAAAAAAACAGGCCATGATCCACGCCGCTACCCTGGAATAGACCCATTAAGCGAGCCTGAATCACAATGGTTGTATGATGAAATTCGTATTTTTAAACCACACGCTATTGTATCAGTGCATGCACCTTATGGTGTGCTTGATTTTGATGGCCCGCCCGTTGGCCCAGATCATTTGGGGCACTTGCATTTAAAACTTATTGGTATTTACCCTGGCTCTCTGGGGAATTTCGCTGGTGTGCAGCATCGTATCCCTGTGATAACTGTTGAACTTCCTTATGCTGGAATTATGCCCAGCAGGCAACAAACATCGAAAATGTGGACAGACTTGGTGCATTGGCTGCGTTACAATATCCCCAAACAGGAAACACTGGCGGCATACCCCTTATTTGAGCCTATTCATAAGCGCATGCTTAGCGAGCAAATCCCCCTTCACGAAGGGCTAAATTGATGCGTCTCGTAAATGTCACCATAACAATCTTTTTTTTGACCCTCGCACTCTTAAATCCAGTGGCGATAAAAGCGACTGGCAGCAAGCAAATGAGCAAGCAGGCCGCTTACCAATTGCTGAAATCCGATCAGCATCAAGCTGTGCAGGCTTTGGCAAAAGGCGAGCGTGAAGTTTTATTGGCGGTACTGGCGCTTGAAAAAAATCATGTTGATGAAGCTATTCAATGGCTAAACCTTCAAGATGCGCAAGGCAACCCTTTAGCGTCACTGATCAAAGGTGAAGCGTATCGACGAAAATCACTCGCCGCAGCACTGCGAGCGGGGAATTATGCCCATGCTGCTCAGGATGACATTGTAAAGCTTGGCCGCGCAGAACTTACCTTTGCCCTAGAAGAGGCAAAAAAACGTTTGCTGGCTTTTATGATTCTGGACACACAAAGTAGTGAGGCTGTAAGAAAAGACATTCCTACGCCTGAAGTAAGCAGCGCCTCTATCCGCACGGCCATTCAGACATGGCTTAAAGATTGGCAGTCGCTTGATCATACTGCTTATATGAGCCACTATCATGCTTCATTTCGCACTGCCAAACATGATTATGCATCTTGGTTTGCATATAAAAAACGTGTCAATCAGAAGAAAAAATACATTCACATTACAATCTCTGAATTCAACATAAGGCGCGTCCAAGCCAACACGCAGCAAGAGGCGGTGATTGTATCATTCAAGCAACAGTATCAATCCAGCAATTATAGCTCCAACAGCCATAAAGTGTTGCATTTGGTGCGTAAGCATCCACAAAGCCCATGGCTAATTATGGATGAAGGCGATCAACGCAGTGTGGAAAAAAGCAATGCGAAAAAAATAAAAGCCATCACCCCACAAGGCGCGCAAAAAGATCAATCATGGGTGGTGAATATTGCCTCTTTTCATAATCTTGATAATGCCAATGCCATGCGTCAAAAGATTCAACAAGAAGGTTTTTATAGAATATTCGTATCCAGCGTTTTTGTTCAGGGAAAACGTGCACACCGTGTTCGTATCGGCCCCTACCCAACGCAAAAAGAAGCACAAAAGACCATGCATGCATTGTGCCAAAAATTAGAAATTGTAGGGTGTTGGTTGGAAAATGGGGCGTAAAATCATTACAAGTGGCTCATAATATAGCTTAAAAGGTTCAATGTATGTTTACAAAATTTATAGCATCGCTAAAGAATATAATAATGGGCATTATGGAGATAATTTCCCACATTATTGTGCTGTTTATTGGCATATCCATTCTAAACTACGTGCTATATTACATGATGCAATATGCATGGAGCCTATTTTCTTCAACAACTGTTGGAAAACACTTTATTGGTCGTTCAGAGGGATTTGTTGAGCACGTAACAGCTATTTTCTCACAAGCCTCACCACTGCAATTTTCGGCAACGATTGCAGCAGAGGTGATTGCGGGGCTTCTCGTGGTTGCTTTCATTGCCCAATTTTTATACCTGCGAAACCTTCTTTATAGCCCGCTTCCCCTTTTATTCAAGGGTGTTTGGGCTTTTCTTGCGGCCATTATTGCCTCCCCCTTTATCATGGAACTGCATGACTTTCCCTCACAAATTGTTGCATTTGCGATCGTGTTGCCAGCAGCTCTTGCTGCGGTTCCGCCCTGCATGAAATTGGCCAGCTCATTTATTCTTCCAGTTGGCGAGATGGCTGTTAAAATATTTTCGAGCATCATGAATATATTTCAACGTTAGATTATTTGCAATTTGAAAAGAACCTTATTTGCTGCATTATTTTCTTTGTTTCCATACGCCATCGTTAAAAATAATACTCAAGATTTATCCCCAACAAATCATTGAAGGCTGAAAATTCTGACCCAGTGTTGCCCGATGGAAATTGCGCAAAACATGAAACTTCCATATTTTCACTGGCTGACCAGCGTAAATTGGGTGCCATAAACCAGCTTGTCTTATTTAGATCCAACAGCCATGTAAGCTCCATTCGCCATAATGGCGTTAAATCATAGCCCGCCAAAATACCGAGCAACTGTGCTGAGCTGCTATGCAGCATGCTGGTCTGTAATGGCAATCCCGTATTTGGCTGTGCTAATCCATTATAAAAATATTCAGCTGCCAAATATAGACCTTCTGGGAATAATTCACTGACCCAAGTGCCGTCAAGGCCAAGGGTCAATTGTCCGAAATTACCCTGTGTGCCATGCCAAGATTGTTGCCACTCCAAACGCCCCGCCGCATCACCCAAATTGCCAGTCACATCAATGGCCAATATGCGTTCTTGGCCAATTTCTCCCAGCCATAAAGCCATATCCGTTTGTGCTATAGTATCTTGCCAACGCAGTGCCCATTTTCGTTGCGCATTTTGCTTGAACGAGCCTGGCGTGGCAACCCATTGCAGGCTTCCAAAATCCGAATAGCTGTGTGTGATATAGGCTGTATCCACGCCCAGTTTTTGATCCACTTCCAAGGCTGTAACCTGCACTGGATTAAATCGGTCGGTTGGATTCCAAATACGACCCGAGCCCCAAGCAAGGCGTTGTCGACCGATAGTCACTTGCCATGCATCCGTCTGATATGCCAGCCAGCCTCGGTACACACTATGCTGCCAATTGAATGCAGAAGAAGCAGCAATATTGGCATTGATATCCAGCCATGTCGCATCAGGTATCTGTTGAGCAATGGCAAAAATAGGATCTCGCACAACCCCACCATACAACAACTCATGATCATAACTGAGTCGCCACTGCCATGCCTTGTGATTTCCATCGAGGTTTAAGCGAAAACGGTTTAAGTCGGTGGTCACGGTCTGATTGATTGAAGACTTGTGTTGAAATAATAAGTTCCTGTACGAACCTGATATTTCAATCGCTTGAGTTTGAGGCGCAATCAATAACCATATAAAGAAATTCAGAAAGAACTTTAAACAAAAGGAAGACTTGCAAGGTGTTTTTAACATAGCCATGTGGGGCATATAAGTTTCGTGTGGGCAATCGAAATGATATATGCTGCAGTGATAAGAGCCAGTATGAAATAGATTCGCTTAAGGCATAAATTATCAGAATCTCTCAACGCCATGATGCCGAGAAAAATATAGCATAACACTGCCATCAGCTTAACCAACAGCCAGCTATCATTCCGAGGTGAAAATCCCCACATATAGGCCAGAGCAACACCGCTAATCAATAATGCTGTATCAATGCTATCTGGAAAGCTTCGTCGCCAGAAGTGTGATTTTAGCGTGCGCGCCTGCCACATTTGTAAACCGCGCCATAAAAAAAATAATAATGATAAAGTAACCAGCCCTATGTGCAGTAGCCATACATTATTTCCCATGATATTAATGTTGCACTAAGCTCATGGCGTTGCAACTGAAACAATACGTCCGTCTTGCATATAAACACATTGCTGCGCTGCAGCCATGGCAACAGGATCATGGGATGCAATCAAAAAAGTCATCCCACAACGATCATTTAAATCGCGCATAAGGCTCATCAGTGATTCTCCATGCACTGAATCAAGGTTGGCCGTTGGTTCATCCGCCAACACCAATGCAGGCTTGCTGGCCAAAGCTCTAGCCACCGCAACACGTTGCTGCTGACCACCCGATAATTGATCGGGTCGACGATTTCCCAAGCCGTCTAAACCAACCTCGAACAACCAGTGATCAGCAATGGCCAAACGCTCGGTTTTTTTCATGCCGCGTAATTGTAAAACATAAGCAATATTTTCCCGAGCCGATAACACCCGAATAAGATTATATGCCTGAAAAACAAAGCCAATACGCTGTAAACGAAAGTTTGCACGCTCAGAAAGGGATAAAGCCAATACATTTTCACCAGCAATATGCAAACTTCCCATATCAGGTGTATCAAGCAACCCTACCATATTTAAAAGTGTTGTCTTACCTGAACCAGAACGCCCCGATAATACCGTAAAAGCACCTTTTTCCAGTTGAAAATCAACCTGATCCAAGGCTGCGACATCGGATCCGCCACTGTGATAATATTTACACAAGCCACCAGCTTCTAATAAAACATGATCAGACATTTTTAAATCTCCCGCATGGCTTGTGCTGGGTTCAGGCGCGAGGCCTTCCATGCTGGATACAGCCCCGCCAAAACAGCACCAAGCATAGCGGCAACAAGAATTCGGGCACAACCATTGAATGTTAATTCAGGATAAACAACCGAGCTCATATACATAAAAGAAAAGGCCGTGGCATATTGTGATAAATCCAAGCCATATTCACCATAATACAAGCTTACCGCTCCGCCGAGAAGAAAACCCAATATGCCACCAATAAATACCAATACGAGGGTTTCATATACCACCATCGCAAATAACTGTTGTTGTGTTGTACCCAAAGCGGCCATCAAACCAAATTCCCTAACGCGATCATGCATGCTCATCAACATGGTATTCAGCACCTCAGCCAACACCACAATGATAACCACCAACAAAACAACCCAAGTATAAATTTCGGCAAACATCGTCCATTGCTCAGCCATGGGATCAATCTCTTGCCAGCGCAAAATTTCCAACGGTTTGCCACTCAAGCGTTGTTGTAAGTTGCTTACCACGCTATCCACTACCGCAAAGCTATTGGTGCGAATCACCACATCTGTAACACCTGCTCCCAAATGAAGCCAGTGTTGCGCCATTTTTAAAGGAATTAATGCCAATAGATTATCCACATCCATCACACCAGAGTGAATCAAACCACGTACCCGAAAAACCTCTGAGGCAATGTCGCCATCAGGGGAGGCCGCCATCAACACCACCTTATCACCCAAACCAACACTTAAACGATCTGCCAACACATCACCCAGCACCACACCGCGTTTATCTCCTGGCTGCAACCATGTCCCCTGCTGCATAAAAGTGTGCAGTCGGCTAACATCTTTTTCACGCTCAGGCTCAATACCACTCACCAGCACACTGGCATTGGCACCTGCCGCCGAAGCAAGCCCTGATACACGAATACGATGGCTCCAAGCCTGGATCCCCCCTTGCATAGATTGCATCGATTGCAATGCCTCATCCACCAGCGTTGTATCACCCATATAATCACTGATGCGGCGACTTTGCTCAAAACCTTGGGCATGTATCTGCACATGTCCCATTTGCGTTAGTACAAAATTGAGCTTCATATTTTGCAACCAGCCATCATTCATGGCAGATAAAAAAGTGAGTGCAGCAATACCAATGCCCAGCCCTATCACTGTCAGCCCTGTCCGCATGGGATATAAGAGCAAATTACGCAAGCCAAGGCGTAGATAAATAAGAATGTTTTTCATGGTCGAAAGAAGTCAAACATGATGAATAGCCTCAACAGGCTGCAATCTTGTCACACGCCATGCAGGTACAATCGCGGCAATGATTGCCGCCGCCATAACAGAGCCGACAGTCTGCCATAAATGATCCGTATCAATCTCAGTATAAACAATAGGGTCAACATAAAAACGCGCCACCGTATCCATTTGCGCCGATAGATCAATGCCCGCTGAGTGAAACCAAGCGATTAAAAAAAGCCCAAGCCCCAAGCCAAAGATAACACCCAAGCCACCCAAAATAATCGACTCTACAATCACCATGCTCGCCAACACACCGCGCCCACAGCCCAGTGCCATCATCACACCAAACTCACGCACACGCTCCAACATGCTCATCAATACCGTATTCATAATACCCGCCGCGACAATCAATAACACCACACCCAAAAAAATATAATAAAAGGCATTTTCAAGTTCTACCCACTGCTTCATCATCGGATACATATCATACCAGCGCAATACTTCGTAACCCTTTCCCTTTAAGCTCATGCGCAAAGAATCAGTGACAGCTTCCAAATGTTCTGGCTCAACCTGTAACACAATGCGGGTGTAGCGCCCATTCATTTCAAGCATGGATTGCAATATATTCAGAGGAACGATTGCCAAGCCTCGATCAATGCCCATCTCTCCGCTGGAAATAATGCCCACCAACTGAAATTTATCTGCGGCCAATGCGCCAAAACGATCTTGTGTTAAAAAAATAACATCATCACCCAAAGTAACACCTAGGTTGCGTGCTGCTGTAGCTCCTAGGACACAGGCCGCGCCATCGCCTTCTTGTAAAAAACGTCCTTGATCCACTTTTTGGGCAATTCGTGTGGTCTTTAACTCGGCATTGGCATCCATCCCGAGCAAAACCAAGCCTTCAGAAACATCATCACCCGCTGCTAGGGCAAAGGTATCCAATCGCCAGCTTAATGCCTTGATTCGCCCTCCTTGTGCCGCCTCAAGCAGCGCCTCTTTGAGTGTATCCGTTTGTTGTATATGCCGTGAGAGACTACTTTTTTTAAAGAATGTATCATGGTGGATTTGTATGCTTCCAACAATAACCTGCTGCAAATTCCGCATCATGGTGTTGTGCACACCATCGTTAAAGCCCCATAGAAAAATAAGCGCACTCAAGCCTGTTGCGACAGCCGCGATGGTCACCATGCTGCGATGCCAATTGCGAATAATGTTGCGCCAAGCCAATGAAATAATCACCGCATTGAAGTTCTTTGACGTAAATTTCCACGGGTGAAAACAGTATTTGGAATTTCCCGGTCAAAGGTCGCCTTTTCCAGCTTTAATACCGTGCGGTGATCTTGTTTTTGCAAAGCAGACATCACCCAGCGTGTGGGAATACGCCGCCCATCCATATTTTCCACTTCGCTAAAACCTAGGTGACGAATATGCTTGCCGTGTTCATCATAATAATCATCACTTAATGGGGTGCCATTCTTAGCAACCGTGTGAATGATTTTACCCCATACAACAGGGGCATCAGGCTTGGCTATGGATTCAATGATGACGCTGTATGCATCAATACTCAGAATACGGTGATGATAATCTTCAACCACAGAATCCATTTTCACCAAATCATCATTAGTGAAATCCGAGCCCATCCATGATGATAACATCATGGATGCGGGAATGCGTATATCACGCTCCAACTTGGGCAAATACATCCATAAATTTTTATCTGCTTTTAGCCATGCCGTATCTTTTTCTTTTCGTGGTGCCAGTACGCGAATAAAGAAACGCTTGCTTAGCCTATCATCCCAAGCGTCAAAACGAATTGAACGTTGCCAATCAGGGGTTTGAATTTGCATTGTATAACGCGCGGTACTGGTATTGGAGCGCATTAATTTTTGTACTTTCTGAATAATATTTTTGGCATTCATAGGGCTTTTTTCTTGCTCCGCGAAAGATAATTGCGGCAGGCATAAAAGCAGTAGAGTCACAAGACAGCGTATTAACATAACGGCAGCTTAAAGCCACATGAGTAAAAAATATAGTCGAACATAGTATTTCACCTAGCCTGAATAATTCATAAATCGTTGTGATTATTGCGAAGAACCTTTATCTGCAACAATTTTTTTGTCAGAAGTGCCGTACCAATGGATACGGTCGACTGGCAAAGAATTCGTTACGAATAAAGGGGCAAGCAAGGGCACGACAGTATTGTCGAGTAGACCGAACCTCTGATTGTGTAAGCAGGTATTTGTTTTTGCCTACCCATTTAGAATTTGAAAGAGCCCAACTTTCAATACTATGAAGGCTCTGACTGCTACATATCACATCACAGATATGCAGCTCTCCTCGCTTATCTGTCACAACATCCCTGACATTCCGCCTCCAACCACATCATGAAATCCATAAGTCGTTTGATTCGCCACACTCAACGCCTACGGTGCTTTTACAGGCTTCGCCATGAATGAGCAGGCTCGCCATTTCACACTGCCGAAACAGGTTCGCTTTACTACGGACTACCATTTC
>JAUZQT010000023.1 GCA_030950825.1 Mariprofundaceae bacterium
ATTGCAATTCAAGGCAGGCGAAAATCCTGAATCACTTGGGTTAACAGGTCAGGAAGTATTTAATATTTCAGGTGTGCAGGTGGGCGCAACAGAAGTAAGTATTACAGCAGGTGATGTGACATTCACCGCACAGGTGCGTATTGATACTCCGAAGGAGTGGGAGTATTACCAGCATGGTGGTATTTTACATTATGTGTTACGCCAATTAGCCGCGTAACTTCTTTCGATTGATTGCATCATTGAAAAGGCCTCCTTGTGAGGCCTTTTTATGTTGATAGCGAAGATTCTTTTCCTGCTGCCCATAAAAAAGCGGATATCATGCGTTCAATGGTGGAAAGCTCTCGTGATGCACTGCGCTCTTTTTTCAGTGTCTCAAATCCTTCAAATAGTTGATTCAAATCATCAACGGCCTGTTTGGGGTAAGGTTGATGGCCACTATCGGGTAATTGAATATCAGAGATAGCTTGCCCGTGTTGCATTTTAACAAGCTTTTGCCGATCTGCATAAAGCTCAGGCTCACCTTCTGCACCCATAAAAATCAGTGAACGGGTTTGTTTTAATGCGACATTGGCTTCGGCCATATAATCGGCATAAGGCGTGTGAAAAAAGCCATTGAGTTGACCGTCGCATTGCATGGGATTGATCAACCGTGCTACCGTATTGGCAAAAGAGCGCACACCAAGGCGTGGGCGCAATTGATAAATACGATGCAAATCTGGCGATATTTCAGCCAAATCCATATATACCATGCCATCAATTTGCATGATACAATTTGCTTCAGCCAGTGTTTCAGCACGTTGAACACCTTGCTGCTCAAGGATTTGCCAAGCAGTGATACGGCCTTCGATGTACTCAACCCCATGGATAAAAATTGGAATGCCTGCATCACGGGCTTGTAGTGCTGCCGCAAGGTATGCGTGGGGAGCACGACGTTTTCCTGCATAACAGGGTAAATCAACGGCATTCTTGATTGCATTTTGACGATCGAAATGTGCGATATGCTCACGTGTCGCTTCAACAAAACCCGCTAATTCTGCCGAGGTTTCGCCCTTCATACGTTGGGCAATGAGAAAAGCACCCAATTGCAATGGATCAGCATCGGGTTTGAGTAAAGCTGAAAAGATAAAACGCGCTTCTAGTTGATTTAAATGTTCCGAGCCATGTTGACCACGTGCAACACGTTTAATCAATGGTGCTATTTTTTCAGGGGAATCAATCATGCTTGGCTTTACCCCATACGTGTTTTGGAATATTGCGTGGTGTTTTAGTTTGTTTGGAAGCGGATGTGCTTGACTGCGTAGCTGTGATTGCTTTATCAGTATTCAAATAAATGCCATCTGGCTCTAAACGGATAAGATTTTTTTTGTAAAGTGTACCAATGGTTTTCTTAAACAGCCCTTTGCTTATATTTAAACGATCAAAAATAGCTTCGGAACTGCTCTTATCTGTTAATGGTAAGAAATCATCATGTTGTTGCAGCTGTTGAAGAATACGCTCAGCAGTATCATCCAATTTCTCGCGGGTGTTGAGATGCATGCAAATATCAATCTTTCCATCATCACGAACATGTTTGATAAAGCCGTTGAAACGCTCGCCGCGCTTTAATGGGCGGCTAACGCGCTGTTCATGAAGTAAGCCCCAATGGGTGTGATTGATAATAACTTTATAACCCAAATCAGTTTTATTGGCATTGAGTAAGGATACTTCCTCGCCAAGCTTGAAATCTTCATCACTATCTTGAAATAGAAAGCTATCCAGCTTGGCTGAAGCGGCAATACGCCCACTTTGATCATCCATGTACAGATAAACAATATACGATTTACCTTCTTCCATGGGGGGCTTTTGCTGATTGAAAGGAACCAGCAAATCCTTCATGAGTCCCCAATTGAGAAATGCGCCTGCTTTGTTGGTGGCAATACATTTCAGATAGGCGCATTCACCCACCATAGCATAGGGTGTTTCGGTGGTAGCTATGATGCGATCTTCTGAGTCATGATAAAGAAAAACATCAATATAATCACCAACATTGTATGCCTTTGGCAGATAGCGTAGGGGAAGAAGTATTTCCCCTAAAATTTTGCCATCAAGGTATAATCCGAAGTCCACTTCTTTGATTATTTTTAGTGCATTGATCTGTCCTATCATGGCAGCGTAAATCCTTTGTAGCTATTGTATCAATACCTTAGTGTATGTTTGCGTACATCGCTGTTATTTCATTTGTAAGGGATAATATGTGATCTGCAGAATCTGTAACTAATTTGACTTTAAAGCTTAGTACTGATGGGTCTACCTCATCACTTACCATGCTAACAAGGCCATAAACACGCCATAATGCAGCAACTTCGCCCCACTTTTTTTTCAGTGCAGTTGTATTTACCTCTGCACTGGAAAGCTCTTCCATGGCAACCTCAAAATCATGTGCGGCCAATTCTGCATCATGGGAAAATATTTCATCTTTGATTCCCCAAGCTTGAAGCATATAAAGGGCTGCGATACGTTGAGATAACATGCGTTGTCGTCCAGATAAATTCACCAATTTTGCACTGCTAAATCCAGCTGCTTCTTCGAGAGTTACAACAGCAGCGTGTGCCTGTTGTAAAAGTTTTTCAATTTTTAGACGAAGTGTGATGGCCACTTCTTTGGTGGGTGCGCGCGTTAGCATTTCTTTTATAGGCTCCCAAAGAAGACGCTCTTTTGCGATGGCTTTGGCATAGGCCTGGCTGCTGGAAAATGATTCCAATAGCTTTAATTGCTTGCTGAATCGTGTGATTGCATTGTCCAGTTGCTGCTTGCTTTTTTTAGGTAATATCTGCATTCCCTGCATGGCGTATGCCTTTAGAATGCGCTGACTTAACATGCGTTGACTACCCGCAATGTTGATAGCCTCAGTCATACTCAAGTCTTCTGCGTTGGCTTGCTCAGGCGAAATGGTTACTGCAAGCATCATTATTATTAAACTTGATAAAAAAGCTTTCCCCAAAATATATTTAAGCATCGTGATTCTCCATCTTATCCAGATTTAGCGCAGATGAAACTTTTCCACCCCATGATATGAAACATCTATTACAGGCTGAAAAAGCTTCATTTGCTCATTTGTTTCATGTTAAAAAGTAAAAAACCTTTGTGAACCCCATTGTATTGTGAGCACCCAGCGCATACTACGCTTTAAGTAATATGTTTTGTATCTTTTATATGTTTTAAAAGAGGTAGTTTAGAGCCAATGTATCAAATGTGTAAATGCGCAAATGTATAAATATACAAATGATAATATGAATTAATGATGTATTGAATATACGTCTTGTATATGCTTAAATCCGCCATTGTGGAGGGGATATGAAAATTATTACTGTCATGAACCAAAAGGGCGGGGTTGGTAAAACAACGTTGGCTTTATCACTGGCCGCACGTTGGCATTTGGCTGGTCATTCTGTATCCATTGTAGACGCTGATCCACAGCAAGCATCGGTATTTTGGAAAAGGCAACAAGCAGAGGATAGCGCATTGGCTGGTATTGATGTATACTCAGTAAGATTACCTGCTGAAATTCGAGGCAGTAAAAACTTAAACAGTGACTACGTTATTGTGGATACACCAGGAACAGATAAAATGATTGTGAGATCAGCAGTAAATGTTTCAGATGCGTTGCTGATTCCAGTGCAGCCATCTTCGTTGGATGTACAGGCTTCTGCGCCTACGGTGCAAGCAGCACTGGCAACGGGTAAGCCTGTCGCTTATTTGGTCAATCGCTTTGTTTCCCATAGCCAGCTAGGAAATGATATGGTCAAACTGTTGGAACGCACGTCTGTTACTGTGTTGCGTAGGGTCATGGGGCAATACCAAGCATTCCCGCGCTCTATTGGTGTAGGTGAAACGCCAAGTACTATGTTCTCTGGTGGTGCAGCGTGCCGGAATATCGAATCGGTAGGTCAGGTGGTCGATACTTGGTTGGAGGGTGAGCATGAAAAAAATTAGTGTGGGTGGTTTGGGTGATGCAGTGCATCGTGTCATGACACAAGTTATTCATCAAGATGGTGCTGAATCACAAACTCAGCGTCGGGTACGTGAATCCAGCGGAGAGCTTTTGAAGCGTTTGAATATTGAGTTGCCCGAGGATGTGCACAAAGAGTTGAAATTAGAGTCTGTGATGAAAGGTATATCAATGCGCCAACTGATTGAAGAGATGTTGCGAGCACGGTATCGATAATGAAGGAAGCTGCTGTTGGGAACTAAAACGAGCGATTTTGTTACTCAGATAGAAAAAGATTTTGATTGTCATTCCGCTCTAGCAGCTGGTCTTGCAGCTTATGTATACCGTGAAGAACAGGTTAAACTGGCAGTGGAAATTGCTGAATGTTTTGATCAGGGCAATGTGTTGCTGGCTGAAGCAGAAACAGGTACAGGTAAAACACTGGCCTATTTGATTCCAGCCTTGCGTTTTGATGGCAAAGTATTGATTTCCACGCATACAAAATCTTTACAGAATCAATTGGTGCACCGTGATATTCCAGCGGTAACAAAGGCCATGGGAGTGCGTCGAAAAATCGCCTTGTTAAAAGGTCGAAGCAATTATTTATGTCCGTTTCGTTTGCAGAAAAGTTTAACGGCTGCAAGTTTGGAATTATGGACTAGGAAATCGTTGTTAAGGGTTGTGAAGTGGGCTGAAGGAAGTGTCGATGGCGATCTTTCCACATTATCGTTTGACCCTTTTGAAAAAGGTGTTGGCGCGATGATCACAGCAACGGCCGATCAATGCAGTGGTTCGAAGTGCCCTGAATTTAAAAAATGCCCTTTGATGAAAGCCCGTGAAAAAGCCATGCAGGCAGATATTGTAGTATCAAATCATGCCTTGTTATTGGCAGATGCCGCACTTAAATCGGGAGATTTTGGTGAATTGCTGCCGCAATTTGATGTTTATATTCTTGATGAGGCACACAGTCTGCCCGATGTGGCATGCCAACATTTTGGCATCCAGCTTGCACGCATGCATTTGATTAGCTGGCTGAATGACTTTCAAAAACTTTTGGATGAGCTTGGTGATGAGGATGATCTTAAGCAGCAAACATTAAAAACAGGTCGTGTATTGTTGTCCTCTTGGCTTGAGTCAGGCTTAGATAAGGTGGCAGAATCTTGGCAATTACTGGTGGATTTTTCGGCAAGTAGAGCAGAGCGCAATGAGGATTTGGCAAAAATATCGGAACGAGCTGAAAAACTTTCCCAAGATATGCAAGCGCTTCAAACAGCACCAGAAGGCTTTGTAGCTTGGACTGAGGGGGAAGGGGAGTTTAAGCGCTATTTGCTTGCGCCGATTGAAACGGGATCGGTTTTGGATGAACATTTGTGGGTACGTACTGCTTCTTTTGTATTGCTTTCAGCGACACTACGGGTCTCTGGC
This sequence comes from Mariprofundaceae bacterium, assembly GCA_030950825.1. Lineage (GTDB taxonomy): Bacteria > Pseudomonadota > Zetaproteobacteria > Mariprofundales > Mariprofundaceae. Next base: position 5,393 of record JAUZQT010000023.1, read on the forward strand.
CATTTTGATTATGCGCGTGAACGCTTAGGGCTGCAGAATGCTAGGGAAGTTTTTCATAGCTCGCCATTTGACTATGATCAGCAAGCTTTAACTTATTTGCCACGGCACCTGCCAGATCCGCGTAGTGATGCGGGTAAAGATGCTCAGCTGGAAGAAATGATTCGTTTATTAAATGCCTCACAAGGGCGTGCTTTTGTGCTGTTTACTTCATGGTCAGCATTATCGTATATGGGAGAAGGTTTAAGCAAACGTTTGCAATGGCCTGTATTGATTCAGGGAAAAAGCGGGAGTCGTGATGCGATTCTTGAGAAGTTTCGCGAGGATACCCATTCTATTTTATGTGGGACGAGAAGTTTCTGGGAAGGGGTCGATGTACCCGGTGAGACTTTATCCATGGTGATTGTTGATAAAGTTCCTTTTGCACCACCAAGTGACCCATTGCTCAAGGCACGCATTGCCCTTTGCGAAGAAAGAGGTGGAAATGGTTTTATGGATATTCAGTTGCCTGAAGCTATTGCTGTGTTGCGGCAAGGAGTAGGGCGTTTAATTCGTTCTAACTCAGATCGTGGCGTGATGGCAATCCTAGATTCACGTTTGTATCACAAACGTTATGGTCGGGATGTGGCATACAATCTTCCGCCTGCACGTATTGTGGATGATATTGTTGAAGTGCGTTGTTTTTTTGAGGCTCCTTGATGAAACTGAAGTTGAATGCGTATTGAATTACGTTGATTTTCTGTTATAGTGCGAAAAAATTTATAGCTTCCCTGAATGGTGCATTAAACCATTCAACTGGCTTTAGACGTTATCTGAAAAAGGGAGTTGCGAGAAATCGTGACTCCTTTTTTAATTTATAACCTAGATCCTGCAAGTGTTTGTGCGTGCAGAGTGTAAGGTATTGGTTTACATGGCGTATTGAAAAAATACGTAGCCACCTTATTGCCAATGGTGTTTTTTCAATAGTCCAAGTGAATCAAGAGCTTGCGCTATGTATGTGCAAACACTTGCAGGATCTAGCTATAACACTGTTATATTCCTATAAATTGATCAAAACGGCCTGTTTTAATGGATTGAAATAGGCATCAGGAGTTGGAATGTTCGCGCTATATTACAAGCATGCTGCTGGCGTAAAAGATGATGTGTTATCGGGCTTGACTGTTGCTTTGGCTTTGGTTCCAGAGGCAGTTGCTTTTGCTTTTGTAGCAGGAGTTCACCCGCTGGTTGGGCTTTATGCTGCATTTATGGTGGGCTTGATCACTTCATTGATTGGTGGTCGTCCTGGCATGATTTCAGGTGCAACGGGCGCATTAGCTGTGGTGATGGTGGCATTGGTTGCCCAGCATGGTGTTGAGTATTTATTTGCGACAGTGGTATTGATGGGCGTGCTGCAAATTATTTTTGGCATGTGCAAACTGGGTAAGTTTATTCGTATGGTGCCTTACCCTGTGATGTTGGGCTTTGTAAATGGCTTGGCGATTGTTATTTTTCTAGCTCAAATTCCGCAATTTCAAATTGATGGAGAATGGATGCAGGGCATCGATTTATACATGATGCTGGCTTTGGTTGGCTTGACCATGGCAATTATGTATTTTCTGCCAAAATTCACCCGAGCTGTGCCAGCAGGTTTGGTGGCGATTGTAGGTTTGTCAGCAGTGGTGATTTTTGGTGGTTTGGATACCAAAACAGTGGGCGATATTGCGTCGATTGGTGGCGTGTTTCCACCTTTTCACGTGCCTGATATACCTGTAAGCCTTGATACTTTGTATATTATCTTTCCCTACGCAATCATTTTAGCTGCTATTGGTTTGATTGAATCGCTATTAACCATGACCGTGATTGATGAGATGACAGGGACACGCGGGCAGGGTAATCGCGTTTCCATTGGTCAGGGCGCATCCAATGTAGTGACTGGTTTTTTTGGTGGCATGGGTGGTTGTGCGATGATTGGTCAGTCAATGATCAATATTTCATCGGGTGGTTTGCGCAACCTTTCAGGAATTTCTGCTGCATTGTTTTTATTGTCGTTTATTTTATTTGCCAATGAGTTGATTGAAATGATTCCTGTGGGCGTGTTGGTTGGTATCATGTTTATGGTGGTCATTGGTACGTTTGAATGGGGTAGTTTTAAGCTGCTAAATAAAATCCCTAAAGAGGACTCCTTTGTTGGCATCTTGGTGGCAGTGGTGACTGTATTCACGGATTTGGCTATTGCGGTGATAGTTGGGGTGATTGCCACGGCTTTGATGTTTGCATGGAAACAAGCCAAGCATATTCATACCGTTGCCACATTGGAAGGTGAGGTGAAGGTTTATACCGTGTACGGACCTTTATTTTTTGCCTCGGTTCATCATTTTAATGAATTATTTGACCCAGCACAGGATCCTGATGAAGTGGTGATTGATTTTGCGAACTCGCGAGTGGCTGACCATTCTGCGATTGAAGCCATTGATAATCTGGCTGAGAAATATACCAAAGTGGGAAAAATCCTGCATTTGCGTCATTTAAGCAAAGAGTGTCGTTTATTGTTTGAAAAAGCCGGTGATTTGGTTGAAGTGAATATTCAGGAAGATCCGAAATATCACATCGCAGATGATAAATTGGCCAGTTAACCTGAATAATTCAGGTTAATTCAGATAAATATCGGCATGGGGTATCAATGGCAATAAAATCAACGATTTTTAAGGCTGAGTTAGAAGTTACAGATATGGATCGCAACCATTATCAAGATTACCAGCTAACCATTGCCCGCCACCCATCAGAAAATGATGAACGTATGATGGTTCGCCTGCTGGCCTTTGCACTCAATGGCCATGAATTTTTACAATTTACCAAAGGCCTGAGTAGTGATGATGAGCCAGATATATGGCAGAAAAGCCTGAACGGTGAAATTGATGTGTGGATTGATTTGGGTCAGCCCGATGAAAAACGCATTCGCAAGGCCTGTGGGCGAGCGAAAAATGTCAAAATTTATACCTATCAGAAGGGCAGTGGTACTGCATGGTGGCAGCAAAATAAGCGCAAACTTGATCGCTTTGGAAATCTGACTGTGGTTCATTTTAATGAAACGTCAGTGCGAGATTTGGCTTTGATGGTCAAGCGGGCGATGTGCTTGCAGTGCACTATTCAAGATGCTGCTTTATGGTTGAGCAATGGGGATCAGGCAATTCAGTTGTTTCCTGAAATTTGGAAGCAGGCCAAGTAACAGTATGACGCAGGTGAAACAATGAAATTTGATCAATATTATATTTCGGCAGAAATAAAAAAAAACTTGGCACAGCTTGGTTTTAAACGGCCTACGGATATTCAGTTTAAGAGTATTCCATCTATTCTGAATGGTGAGGATGTATTGGCCATTGCGCAGACGGGAACGGGAAAAACGGCTGCCTTTGCGATTCCAATCATTGATAAAATTCATCGTTTCAAGACCAGTAAACGATCCTATGGCATCAAATGTATTGTCATGGTACCAACACGCGAGTTGGCATTGCAGATTGGTGAGGTGTTTAAAAGCATTGCCAAGCATACCAAGACCAAGGTGTTTACCCTGCATGGTGGGGTGGAACAGGATGCGCAAATTGCTAAACTTCAAGATGGTATTGATGTGCTTATTTGTACGCCGGGGCGAATGTTTGATTTGATCAACCAAGAAGAAATCCGTTTGGATGGCGTGACGACGCTGGTACTGGATGAAGCCGACCATATGTTGGATCTGGGTTTTATAGAGGATATAAAATATATCAAAAAATTGCTTAAGCGCAGGCATCAAACGCTATTTTTCTCGGCTACAATCAATGATGAGATTAAAAAACTGGCCTATTCACAGGTAAAAAGTGAAGCCATTCGTATTCAAGTTGCTCCTAAGGATAGGGTGTCTAAAAACATATCCCACTTTGTTATGTTTGTTGAAATGGATGATAAACGTCTTTTTCTTACCCGTTTTATGCAAGACCATCCCGATGGCAAAGTGATTGTATTTGTACGCACCAAGGTGCGTGCTGAGCGCGTGTTAAAAGTATTGGCGGGTGTTGCGATTGATGCGGTGAGTATTCATGGCGATAAAGATCAGCAAGAACGCAGTGAGGCGATGCGACAATTTCGTGCGAATGAATGCCGTATTCTGATTGCCACAGATATTAGTGCGCGCGGTATTGATGTGGCTGATGTGAATTATGTGATCAATTATGATCTGCCTGAAAAGTCTGAGAATTATGTGCATCGTGTAGGACGTACTGGCCGTGGTGTGAATAAAGGCGAAGCTATTTCATTTTGCAGCACAGAAGAAAAGGTGTTGCTTGATGAAATTCAGACGTTCTTGGATAAGCCTATTAGCGTCATGAAAGTCAGTAAAAAAGGTTATACGGAAGTTGTTAAAACATCAGATGTGGCTAAACAGGATTTAAGAGTTTTGGTAAAAGAACATGATGCCTGGCTCAGGAGTAAGCCTAAAAAACGTCGTAAATAACCATATTGCTTGGGCGCTCAGTATAATTGACCCCTTTTGTACTCAATCGCATCAATATTGACATATATAATCCAATGGATTACTTATTGGTCTATGCAAACGATTGTAGAACGCCCTGAATTCTTAAAAAAGTCAGATAAATTACTCAGTTCGTTTGAAAGAATCAGTATAGTAAACTATTTAGGCTCTCATCCTGCTTCTGGAGATATTATGCAAGGCATAGGAGGCATACGTAAGTTAAGGTGGTCTGCACAAGGTAAAGGAAAAAGTGGAGGTGTTCGCATTAATCCACAGAGTTTGTTGATGTTATAGGATAATACAAATCGAAAGTGAGGGTCGAAGGGGGTACATCCATCATTTACTGCTTGCTCCATGTGTATTCGAAAGATCAAACACAAACGTCCAAAGCCGCTTCCTCTTAATCTAATTTGGGGCATTGATATGACAGGAAAGACAGACTCAACTGGAAAGCTCCACAGCATATTTGCAATTATCGAACATCAGAGCCGTGCTTGCCTTTCCCTTTCAGCACTTGCGGACAAAGCTTCGATAGCTTTGGTGCGGCTGCTCAGCATCGGGTTACGGGTGCTTGGATTGATTGAATACAGGGTTCGCAAGAAGCTTTATGAAATAAAGGATACTTTGCGTGGAATATACAAAGGAAACCCTAAACGACAGACCAAGAGACCCACTACAGAAATGATGCTGAAGTCATTTGAGGGAATTACTTTGACAGAGTTAAGTGTTGGCAAACAAAAGCACCAAATATTGTCGCCATTAACGGGTGTTCAGGAGAAAATTTTAAGCCTTGCAGGCATATCTTTTGAGATATATGGCATGCTGACAGGGTCTTTCTTTGAACTCCCTCCAAAAATGCGCGAACGGTGAAATTTTATGCTGATTGAATTCTAAAAGAAAATCTGTGTATGCTGAGCTACCCAGCCCAGAGACAAGAAATACGCCAATGACATACTCATCGAATAGATCCCTTACTTGTGGTGGAAATTCATCAATGGCCGCTACCACATCCTTAGCAAAAGATTTCCAATGTACAGGGCGTTTTGGAACTGCATCATACCCATTGAGCTTGTTGTCGATTTACAAATAATCAATCAATAGTTCTGGAGCGGGTTTCACTCTATTGATCAGAGGTTTCTTTTGATAATCTGCCCAAGCATCGAAGCTGTGAGCTTTGCGTGAAGATAATTGCTGACGCAAGTCATCCGAGTGATTCAAGCTATTGCATGAGTATAGTGAAATACACATCAAGAAGGTACAGCTAAAGATGCTTAACTTTCGCATAGAATAACTAACACAATATGAGTAATTAATTTGCCGCATATGATGCTCCTATAGGTGGGTATATTTTCCACCATTTTCATGTTAAAGTTCAAAAGCGCATTAAAAGGGTAGCATCCCTTTATCCTATGGACATACAGCCGGAGCACCTTCAATGTTCTTTTATCATTTGTTCGCGTGCTTTTTTATACTCGCTATACGGGACGACATCGTTATTTGAACAGTCTCCTGGCGAAACGCTGTGGGCTAAGCAGTCTTTCTGTTTCTGCTCCTGGATGGATGAGTAAAATCCTT
>JAUZQT010000024.1 GCA_030950825.1 Mariprofundaceae bacterium
GCTTTGCGCTCCACGTTTCGCCCTGAATTTCTCAACCGTGTGGATGATGTCGTTCTATTCAAGCCATTATCACGACATGATGTGGAAAAAATTGCCACTTTATTTGTGGCGCAATTACAGCAGCGTTTGCTAATGCAGCAAGTAACCTTGAAATTAAGCAGTAGAGCGATGAGCCATATTGCACAGCAGGCTTACGACCCTTGCTATGGCGCAATGCCAATGAAACGCTTTATACAGCAGAATCTGGAAACGCCATTGGCAAAATTATTAATTTCAGGTGAGGCACTTTCTGGCTCAGTTGTGACGGTGGATTGCGCAGACGATGGCCTTACTCTATTTTCGGACAGCTTCCTAGAAAACAAAGGGGAGGATTGAATCCTCCCAATGGGGGACAATGTTCATCTGCCTGTTTTAGCTCACTTTGATAGAGTTGCACCGTTGGCGGGATTGCGGTAGCAAGTCGCTTCTATATTCTTGAGGAGGAGTTTTTAATTATGAAAAAATCACTAGTGCTAGCAGCAACTGCTGTAATTATGATGGGTGCAGCAACAAGCGTTATGGCAAAACCATTTTGTGCATCTTGCCATTCAGGCCATAAAGATAAAATGGGGCCATCGTTTGTGCATGTCGTAGAAGCGTATGGTTCTGTCGATGCAGTATTTGAATTCTTGGATTCAGATGCCGCTTTGGATCCAAAAGTAACGGCTTTTGCTAAAAAATCAAAAATCATGAAAGGCCAGTTGAAGAAATATCGCAAATTGAACGATGCTAAGAAAGCGGACGTTCGCGCGTGGTTTGAAGAACAAATCAAATAAGTATCATCAGAAAGGCACCCTTACGAGGGTGCCTTTTTTTGTACGCGGGTGAATCAAGGTATCTACAATTCTTGAATAGGAGTTTATGATGAAAAAAACATTGATAATAGCAGCTACAGCTGCATTTATGATGACTGGTTTTGTTGCAACTGAAGCTGTCGCAGGTCCAGAAGGTAAGTGTAAAACTTGCCATAGCTTCGGCGCAAAACACAAAGTAGGCCCAGCCCTTGCTGGCATTGTTGGCCGTGAAGCAGGGAAATCTGGCTTTAAAAAGCATTCGAAAGCTTTGAAAAATGCCAACTGGACTTGGGATGAAGCACATCTTAGGAAGTGGATTTGCAACTCTAAGGATGCGGTTAAAGAGTTTGCGGGTGATCCTAAAGCAAGAACAAAAATGCCACCTCAAAAAATGTGTGGTGCAAAAGGCGATGCCATTATCGCTTTCTTAAAAACCATCTAATTTAACCATTTACCGAATGGCACCGTTTGGAATGATATTGTTGAAAAGGCGGCCTTCGAGCCGCCTTTTTGATGTTTTAACTGACGTGATGCGAAGCAAAATATAGCATGCCGCAATGGCTATTTTAAATCGTCGCGCGCGGCATGAATATCATATTTTAGAAACTTACGAAGTTGGCATGGTTCTATCTGGCCCTGAGGTAAAGTCTATTCGAACTGGGCAAGCTAATTTGGCAGAAGCCCATTGCCTCATTCGCGCCGATAAAGTGCTATTAATAGGCTGTCACATTAGCCCATATAAACCAGCTTATATGCATAACCCATCGGATCCAGCACGTTCACGGAAGCTGCTTATGCACAAAAAAGAACAGCTGAAACTGGTCGGAAAACTCAAAGAAAAAGGGCTCACCTTGGTGCCATTAAAGATGTATTTTAATGAGCGTGGCTATGCCAAATTACAGGTAGGTTTGGCGCGTGGCAAGAAAACCCATGACAAACGGCAGGACAAAAAAGAACGTGATATTAAACGTGATTTACAACGCAAATATAAAATGTAATGCCGTTTTTCTGAGCATGCTATGAGTAATAATGTGGCATTGCACATCCAGCAGCTGTTAAAGAAGGCACGAGTATGTTTTCTCGCCACACAGGGAAAACATAGCATTGAGTCCTCCATGGCACCTTATGCAACACACCAAGGGCATATTCTTTTACATCTATCATCATTGGCAAGACACACACAAAACATTCACCATCATCCAAATATTGGACTTATGATTTGTAGTCCCGAAGCAGCCAATGAATCCCCTCTTGCTTTGCCTCGTCTAAGCTTTCAAGGGAAGGTAAGTGCTGTGCCAGATGAGCGTCTCGCGGCAGCAAAACATGTCTATTTGGAGACAATCCCCGATGCAGAGCCTCTTTTTGCATTTGCAGACTTCAAACTATTACGAATGACCTCCGCGCATATTCAGTGGATTGGTGGCTTTGGGCTCACCAAGAAAATATCCATGCAGCAGTGGCATAATATTTCTGATCGCGGAACCATTGAAAAACGCCTCCCACCATCGCAATCATGACTTCCCAGTCCCGCACGCCTAAATATCTAATTGGCATTATGTCGGGAACATCCTGTGATGCTATTGATGTCGCGGTTGTTCATGCTGGCAATCACCAGCTTGTTCATTTTTCAGAATACCCAATGCCTGCCGAGCTGCGCGAATCCTGCTTGCGTCTTGCCGCCCCTGGCCTGAATGAAATTGATGCACTGGGAAATCTTGACCGCGCTTTGGGCATGGCTTTTGCAGCCTCTGCTTTATCAATGCTACAAGAGAACCATATTTCCAAACAAGATATTTTAATGATTGCCAATCATGGACAAACCATTCGCCATCGCCCCAATGGCATTGCAGGTGGACACCCTTTCACACTACAGCTCGGCTGCGCAGCAAGCTTGGCTGAATTAACGGGCATCACTGTTGTTTCTGATTTTCGGAGCAGGGATATTGCGGCAGGTGGTGAAGGAGCACCGCTTGTCCCTTTTGCTCACCAGCAGTTATTCAGTAAGCACAATGGTGCAACAGCCATATTAAATATTGGTGGCATTGCCAATATCACAATGCTTTATGATGATGGCAGCACTCAGGGCTTTGATACTGGGCCTGGAAACATGCTGATGGATGCACTGGCTTTGCAGTTAAGCGATGGCCGCTATGGCTATGACAAGGATGGCGGTTTGGCAGCCACAGGAACGGTATGCCAAGCATTGTTGAAGGCATTATTAAGCCATCGCTTTATCAAACAGCAGCCGCCCAAATCTACAGGACGTGAAACATTTGGAGAAGCCGTACTCGATCGCATTCTTGCTTGGCCAGCATTATCCGATGCTGATCGCATGGCAACGACTTGTATGTTCACTGTTCAAAGTATCGTTGAGCAGATTTCGTTTTTAAAAGAGGTGCCTAAGCATTGGCTTATATGTGGTGGAGGAGCATTCAATAGCCATTTGATGCAAAGCCTCGCTTTGGCATTGGCGCCAGCGAAGGTCTGTACAAGCTTACAATATGGTATCCCAGCTGAGGCTGTCGAAGCCATATCTTTTGCCCTACTTGGTAAACAAACGCTACTTGGGAAGCATAATACATTGAATGAAGTCACTGGCGCACGCCACCCTGTATGTGCTGGTCAAATTACGCCTGGAAATAACTGGCGACAAGTCACTCAGTGGGTTTACGATACTATTTCAAGCTGTGATAACACCTAGACCCTACAAGTGTTTGTGCGTGCAGAGTGTAAGATATTGGTTTACATGGCGTATTGAAAAAACACGCAGTAACCTTATTGGTGATGAGTGTTTTTTCAATAGTCTAGGTGAATCAAGAGGTTGCGCTATGTATGTGCAAACACTTGCAGGATCTAGGTAATAGGCTATCTTGATTAATAGCTGAAATGAGGCACCATACTGCACAGTAAATAAGGCAGATTAAAGATAGATTAGGTAGAAGTATCATGGGGAGTGGTTATGGAAGATGAAAATAAGCGGAGTGTTGTGAGTATCAGTCGTCTGGCACGTCGTAATGTTGTTGTGTCGGTATTTTTGTTTGCAATTTTGATTGGTACGGTATTTTTTGC
>JAUZQT010000025.1 GCA_030950825.1 Mariprofundaceae bacterium
GCAATTCATGCTTGTCTTTTTGCCCAGCATGGGCGTTGCAAAAAAAGCTTACATAGCAGGCTATGCTTCGCTTTTTGCGCCTTCATGCTGAACAAAAACACTGCGCTTCAAATGCACATGTTATTTAATTCCCGTTCCTAAACCATAAAAAGCGTCATTCCTGCTTCGACAAGCTCAGCAACCCAACTGTATTGGGAATCCATTATAAAATAGGCGTGTTTATCATGGATCCTCAATACAAGCATTTGAGGATGACAAAATAAGTACGTATATGAATGGAAAGCTGGATAAAATCAGTGGTGCGCTGAAAGTTATAAAATGCTTTATTGCACATTCTTCATCACCTTCATCAATGTCTCCATTGAGTAGGGCTTTTGAATAAACCCAGCCAAACCTTGTCCAACAAACTGACTGGTAGCTTCTTGCTCATTATAACCGCTTGAAAGAATCACTTTAACATCTGGTCTAATGCGGCGAAGTTCGCGAAAGCATTCCTTTCCATCCATTTTTGGCATGGTCATATCCAATAACACCCCAGTAATCTCATGCTGATGTACCCTGTATACTTCCAAAGCATGCACGCCATCCGTGGCAGTTAAGGATGAGAAGCCAATCTTTTCCAGCATAAGCACAGCAACTTCACGAATGGTCTCCTCATCATCAACCACAAGGATTTTCCCCTGCATGTGTTCGTCCTTTTTGGCTTCTATACTGTCATCTCTAGATGATGAGATAGTATCTGTTGCTGGGAGCAGTATTTTAAAGGTAGTCCCTTTACCAAGCTCACTGTACACACGAATACCGCCTTGATGGCCGCGCACAATGCCTAAAACAGCACTCATGCCCAAGCCGCGGCCTGTAAATTTTGTAGTGAAAAATGGATCAAATATTTTACCTATGGTTGAAGGATCCATGCCACAACCAGTATCCGACACTTCAATAAACACATACCGACCTTCAGGCAAAGTATCGCTTGAATATAAACCAGAAAGATACGTATTATCAATATTCATAACGCCCGTTGAAAATGAAATGATGCCACTTTTTTTACCAATCGCTTCACTGGCATTGGTAATTAAATTTAAAATAATTTGCTGCATTTGAGCAATATCAACTTCCACGGCGGGCAAATTGTCAGCCAAATAAAATTTAATCAATACATTTTTTTCAATGGATACATCAACAAGGCGTGCCATATCTCTCACCAGTTCAGATAAATTGATATGCCGTACAATAAACTTTCCCTTACCTGCATAAGCCAGCATTTGTTTGCACAAATCCGCAGCCCGCTCGGCAGCCGTTTCAATATTGGATAATGATTTTTTGGCTGGTGATGTCACCTCAAGTGATCTACCGGCTAGGGAAGCGTTACCCATAATAATTGTTAGAATATTATTAAAATCATGGGCTATGCCACCAGCGAGTACCCCCAGCGATTCAAGGCGTTGGGAATGCTCCATTTTGGCTGCGATTGTACTCTTCTCAGTAATATCTTGAATAGTGCCAACAGAGCGTATTGGCTTGCCATCAGCATCAAAAAAACTTTCACAACGCTCACACACATGCTTGATGCGCCCATCTTTCATCAGTAGCTGGTGATTGATTTCATACGGCTCCCGCACCGTTAAAGAGTGCGTGTAAGCATGGTTGACTGCTTCTCGGTCATCAGGATGAATGGCATCCAAGAAAAAATCATACGAAGGGGCAAACTGATCTTTATCAATTTCAAATATTCGGTATATTTCATCCGACCAGGTCAGTTTGTTGGTGACTAAATTCAGCTCCCAGTTGCCAATATGGGATAAACGCTGGGCTTCAACCATCGATGCTTTAGATAGCAAAACTTGATCTATTGAAGCTTTATGAATAATGGCATTACGGGCAAGCTTGCTGGCATTTTCAATGAGCTTGATATCTTGTTCATGGGGTTCGTGTTTGTGTTTGTAATACATGGCAAAGGTTCCCAACACCTTTCCTTCACTATCTTTGATTGGTTGCGACCAACAGGCGTGCAACCCATATTGCAAAGCCAGATCTTTATAGTTTTCCCAGCGAGGATCTGTTGTAATATCACTGACAATCACGCGTTTCCCCAAAAAAGCAGCCGTGCCGCATGAACCAACATTATTTCCAATACTGATGCCATCAACGAGTTTTCGATAAGCATCGGGCAAGTGGGGAGCCGCACCATCCAATAGATATTGCCCACTTTCATCCATTAACAACACAGAGGCAATCATGGATGATGATTCCTCCTCAATAAATAAAACCAATTGGGCAAGCACATCCTTCAATGATGTTGCTGGGTTTGAAATAAGCCCAAGAATTTCATTTTGCGTACGCAAAAAAAGATCTTGTTGATAATGTTCGGTGACATCTTCATGTAGCATGATGATCTGTTGCGTTTCACCCATATCGTTTTTGATCGGATAAACAAAAGCCCGTACAAAGCAACTATTCGATGGCGCATGAAAGCCCAGACTCTCTTCTGGATTATAATTTATGATAGGAATCGTAACACTTTTACCTGAAAAGGCTTGCTCAATAAGTGGTAATATACCTTTTTCCTTCATTTGCTCATCGTGTAAAATGTTATAATTTCCAAGCATCTCCAATGTAGTTCCCCACATCTTTTCCCAAGCTTTATTGACTTGAATAATATTCCCATCTGGCGACATTAATTGGATGCTAAATGGCGATTGCTCAATCAGCGCGTGGGACATCTCGTCATTTGTAAATTTGGATTTTTCGTAGGCCAAGGATTTTTCAAAAGTTTCCATTTGCTTGCGCAAGCTTCTTCTCATAAGCAAACCCACAATAAATATAATGAATAAAACGAGTCCAATTAGTATTTTTTGTGTGTATTCTTGATGATGCAGGTGTGTTTTAAGCGAAGCTAGAAGCCTTGTTTCGATAACATTAAGCTGAAAAACAAAGTGTCTAAACAGCGCATCGTACCTTTGATCGTTGGCAGCACCTGCACCTGACATTCCTTGTTGCGCAAGCCTTTTTTTTGTGGCGGATAGTAATTTCTCAAAGGTCTCCATCGCCTTATCATTTTCAAATATCAGCGTGTCCATGTGTGCGTGATTCAGCAATATATGCGAGTGTTCACCTACATTTTGTAACTTTTTCAAGCCCTGCTTGACATGATCAAGATGCTTAAAAATCACATCATTTTTTTCATCCGTATCGCCTAATAAAATCTCTTCAAGCCAAAGGTGCGAGGCTGTTATTTCGCCAATAATATGCTCTGCCTCTGTGACCACCATCGCGTGTGTGCCACTGACATGTTTTTGAATTTGCAATAAATAAACCATCCCTGCAATCACAATGGATATCGCAAGAGCAGCGACCCACAACAAACGTTTACAGGCGGAATCTAAGCCAATATTGACCTTTTTATTCATTATAAAGATACGATAGCACAAATTATGAATTTAGCTAGAGCTTTAGGTGGTAATGAATCATAAGATCACAGTGGCTTTTGCAGTGAACTGTGGGAAACAGAAAAAATCATAAATCGTTGTGATGATTGCAAAGAACCTTTATTTGCAACGTTTTTTTCTCGGGAGTACCGTACCGTTGGATACGGTCGACTGGCAAAGAATTCGTTGCGGATAAAGGGGCAAGCAAGGACACGACAGTATTTGTGAATTATTCAGGCTAGACTAGGACTAAAGTATATGGTTTCCTTCCAATAGTATTTTCATACCACCAAGGAACGGGAATTAAATAACATGTGCATTTGAAGCGCAGTGTTTTTGTTCAGCATGAAGGCGCAAAAAGCGAAGCATAGCCTGCTATGTAAGCTTTTTTTGCAACGCCCATGCTGGGCAAAAAGACAAGCATGAATTGCGC
>JAUZQT010000026.1 GCA_030950825.1 Mariprofundaceae bacterium
AAGGGCGACGTGCGGCTCCGCAGAACAAGCATTCTAGGCAATTTTGAAGCTCATTTTAACATCAGAAGAGCATAGTGACTGGGTGAATATCTAATTGTGATATGATTACCCTAATTTCTAACAAGATGTCAAAATTATGATTCTTACCCACTTAAAATTTGGAAGAGCCCTTATCCTATTGAGTAGAGAGTGCCCAGAGTTGCCAGCGGAAATATTATTTTCAGATGTTGAAATCGAAGTATTGAAAAATTACGTTAAGAAAAAAAAGAATGAAATCACCGGAACAATTGGGTGAAACAGTTCGTCTCGTTGCTTCCCTAGCCGGATATCTCGGTCGAAAACATGACGGGCATCAGGTAATATGGAATGGTTTCGCATATCTGCAATTAATGTGTGACGGGTACTTGTTGGCGGTAAGGGGTGATATTGAGTAGTAAGAATATTTATGGCTAAAGGGCAGGGCTAGGTTTCACATGACCCATCTTATGGGAATTCTAAATTCAAATAATAAGTTGCATATACCATTGTACAACAGGTTCCCCCCAAAGAAACCACAACATTCCAGCCAATGCCAAATAAGGGCCAAAAGGAATTTGAGACTGCCTATCTTTATGCGCGAGCTTTAAATAAATAAGCCCAACCACCACGCCCACCAATGACGATACAAACACAATAAATGGTAACGCTTGCCAACCCATAAACGCACCCAACATGGCCAATAGCTTGAAATCACCATAGCCCATGCCTTCTTTACCTGTCAGCAATAAAAACACGCGGGCAATCGACCAAAACACACCATAACCAACACAAGCACCCAATAATGCATCAAGAAAGAACCCAAACCACCATGCAAACAATAAACCCACCACAATGCCTGGCAGCGTTAACACATTGGGTAGCAGCCCTGTTTCAAGGTCAATTAATGTTAAAATCCATAACAGGCTGACCAATATAATCGCTTGCAGTAACAACAGTGTTGGACCAAATTGATACGCCAATAAAGCCCAACTTATACCCATCAAAGCCTCTAAAAAGGGGTAGCGCACAGAAATAGTATTCGAGCAATGGCGGCACCTTCCTTGCAAAACAAGCCAAGATAGCAAAGGCACATTGTCGTACCAGGCAATATCATGCCCACACGATGGGCAATGACTTCCTGGAAAGGCAATTGATTCTCCACGCGGGATCCGATACACGCAAACATTAGAAAAGCTTCCAACCATCAAGCCCACAATGCCACTCATTAACACCACAAAATTTTGCAGATCCATATTAATCGCCCTTCATACCTAATTTCTTCATGCGGTAACGAATAGAACGAAAGCTCACACCTAAAAGTTTTGCCGCTTGCGTTGCATTGCCGTTTGTTTCAGTCAATGCCTCTGAAAGAAGCTGGCGCTCAATGCCTTCCAAGAGCTTATCCAAATTACTGCCTTCACGCTGTATTTTATCAAGACTTATACCGCTTGAGTCACTCATTGTACAAAAATCATCCAGCAAGGAAACATCCAGAGTATCATCATCCGATAGCGCAATCAGACGCTGCAATAAATTCTCTAGCTCCCGAACATTCCCCCGCAGCGGCAGTTGCATGAGGCGTTCCACACATCCCGCTGGCACATTCACGCCAGCACCAGTACGCTCAATCAAAACCCTTACGAGGTCAGGAATATCTTCACGCCGCTGCCGCAAGGCAGGCATATGCACAGGCACAACATTCAAGCGATAAAAAAGATCTTCGCGAAACCGCTCATGTTTTACTTCATCGGCCAAATCCCGGTTGGTTGCCGCAACAATACGAATATTCGCTGGTTTTTCCTGATCCGCGCCTACTGGGCGAAAGCTCTTCTCCTGTAAAACACGCAACAGTTTTACTTGGATACTTAAAGGCATTTCCCCTATTTCATCCAAAAACAGTGTGCCACCATGGGCTGATTCAATCAGCCCCGTTCGGTGCGCATCAGCACTGGTAAACGCCCCTTTGCGGTGCCCAAACAATTCAGATTCAAAGAGCCCTTCTGGAATAGCGCCACAGTGGACTGGCACAAAAGGCTGTTGATAGCGATCTGAATGTGCATGGACAAAGCGTGCCGCCAACTCTTTCCCTGTCCCTGATTCACCTGAAATAAGCACTGTGAAATCGCGGCGTGCAGCACGCAAAAGGCGTTCTTTTACCCGTTGCATAACATTCGAGCGCGCCACCAGAAGATCCTCCCTCGCAATATCACCCGCTGGTTCTTTTACATAACTTTTCGAAGCCTTCTTTTCTTTCTTCTGCGCTTCTTCAAGCGTCCCATCATCTGCTTGCCTACTGATATTCGCCGCTAAAGCACGCTCAACAGCATCGCCAAGCTCTTCACTGGAAACAGGCTTGGTTAAATAGTCAAAGGCACCCTCACGCATCGCCTCCACAGCTGTCTCCGCACTGGCATAGGCAGTCAGCAATAAGACGCTGGCTCTGGGGCAGCGCTCTGATGCCATACGCACCACATCCAAACCGCCATCTCGACCATCCATACGCAAGTCTGTCAATACAACATCAAAAGAGCAGTCTGAAGATAGAGCAACATCAGCCTCTTCCACCCCTGAGCAAGCTGTCACCCAATGACCCATTGTTTCTAGTCCTAAAGACAACACTTGCCGCGCATTATCCTCATCTTCAACCAATAAAATATCAGCCATGTTGCCTCCACCTCACATGCTCGCCGCGCACACAAAAAATCGTTGTTCCAGCATGGCTATCTGCACTTACCTGCCAGTGGTTCGCCTGACAAACTTGCCAAACAGTGGCCAAGCCAAGTCCTGTTCCACCAATACGGTGCGAGGCAAAAGGTTCAAAAACTTGTGCTTGTAAAGGCTTAGGGATGCCATCCCCATGGTCTATGATCGAAAACTGCCAAGCTATTGAATCCTCTACTACACGTAGCGAAACAGTACCTGATAGGGGACTTGCCAAAACCGCATTACGCAACAAATTATCCAAAACCAAACGCATATGGTCAGCATCAATATTCAATACACCCACATCACAAACAGAGGTAATAGAAAGCTTTCCGTTGGGGTCAATCTGCTCAATGGAGGCATTTAATAGTTCCGCAATTTCAACTGGCTTTGCTCTTGGTGTTAAAGGCTTGGTATAATCCAGCATATCCGTCACCAAGCGATTTAAGCGCGATATTTCCTCACTGACAATACGCTGGATATTGACTTGCTTTTCCTCTGGCACGCGCGTCACCAGCTCTACGGCTTGGGCAATCGTCTGCATTGGGTTGCGCAACTCATGTGCCAGCATCGCCGCCATGCGCCCCATCGCGGCCAGTTTATGCTGCTCAGCAACTTTCCTTTCCAAGGCTCGCAGCTCACTTACATCCACAAATGTTAACCACCAACAAGATCCAGCATATAACTCTGGAAACTTTCCAACTGTCACGAGGTATTCAGCGTCATCCTGCTGCCATTCACCGCGATAAGAGCCTGCATTTTTTGGCTTCTGTAAAACATCGATCACCCCATGAGGAATAGAGCATAGCTCACGAATATTCAGGCCTGAGTGTTCGGATATATGGAAAATAGCACAAGCTGCTGGGTTGCTATCACGAATCGTCAAGTCTGCATCCAACACCAAAACACCCTCTTCCATCGAAGCCATTAAACGCGTGTGCAAAGCTTGAAAATCCTGATGTTGCTGCGCTGCGCGCTCACTTTTATCACTCAGTGTCGCATGCCGACGTGCGATCACTGCCATAACACCGCCAACCAGCATCAACACGGATATTTGTAATAGCAACTGTAAAGTCGCTTCGGCAGGCAGAGGAATATGATACCACCATGCAAAACCATAAAGTGCTGTAAGATATGCGATACATGCAAATACCGCGAGGCTTAACACCAATAATACGATGGCCTGCGTACCTGCAGCAACAATCACCAAACCAAATAGCAATACAAAAGGGCTTTGATAACCCCCAGTCGCAAATACAAGCATGGCTATGAGTAATATATCCGATAAAAATTGAAAGAATAACTGAATCGACAGTGGCCATGGGTAACGAATAAAAAGGCTTTGTATCACCGATAAAGCAACAAATAATAAGGCCACATAAGCCAGTAAATAACGCTGTTCTAAACCAACAGAAGGCAGGTAAAACCATGCCACAACTAGTAAAACCAATACCGTGACCATGCCGCGCCACAGCAAAATCTGCATCAAATCACTACGGTTTTTAGTCAAACCCATATCCAGAGCACCCAGATCCTGTAGCTGTTACGATTGCCGCTGATTTGCCCAAGATCAAGGCAAAAAAGTGCAACATGCGCGAGTATTTTCAACGAAGAGCTTGGCTAAAGCAGTAATGAGCTGAGTAATTATCATACAAGTTGCTTATTCTTATCAAGAAACCACGGATGCCATCTGGAAGATCGGTAAATACATAGCAATCACTAAGCCACCAATAACAACACCCAAAAAGGCCATGATAAGAGGCTCCATTAGCGCTGTCATACCATCCACAGCGACTTCTACCTCAGCCTCATAAAAATCTGCAATTTTCCCCAGCATTGTTTCCAGTGTGCCTGTTTGCTCACCAATGGAGATCATTTGCGTTACCATAACTGGGAAAATTTTACTGACTTCTAACGGCTCAGTTAATGTCATTCCTTGGCTGATTGAGCCTTTACAAGTAAGAATCACCTCTTCAATCACCATATTCCCTGATGTTTCAGCCACGGTATCTAGCGATTCCAAAATAGGCACGCCAGCAGCCGTAAGCGTTGAGAAGGTTCGGCAAAAACGCGCCACCGCGCCTTTACGCAAAACATCCCCAATCACTGGCATATTGAGCAATAATTTATCCAGCTGATAGTGCCCTTGGGGCGTTTTATAAATCGCTTTAATACTCCATATAAAAACCATCGGTGCAAATAATACAATATACCAGAACTCTACAAACACATCCGAGATCGCCATGGCAATTTTTGTCGGGCCTGGCAGTTCTGCACCAAATGATGAAAACATTTCACTAAATACAGGGATTACAAAAATCATCAAAACCGAAGTTACAATAAAAGAAACCGCTAAAATCGCAACAGGATAAATCATTGCAGATTTAACCTTGGCCTTCAATGCCATTGATTTTTCTTTATATTCACACAGTCGTAGTAAAATGCTATCCAAGATACCGCCTTGCTCACCAGCCTCTACCAGAGAACACGTCAAACGATCAAACTCATCAGGAAATTTCCGCATCGTTTCTCCCAAAGGCGTTCCGCCTTCTAGCTCTGCCCGCACGCCTTTTAACAGTTTAACCATGGATTTTTTATCCGAACCGCGCTCGGCCAGCTCAAAACACTGTACCAGCGGTAAACCTGCATCAATCATGGTCGATAATTGTCGAAAAAATATTGAAATATCTTTTTCTTCTACTTTTTCAGGGAATATATCTATTTCTATAGGCTTCTTTTTAACCTTAATATCTATCAAGCCCTGACGTCGCAATGAAATAATGGCAATCTCTTTATTGCTGACTTCCATCTCACCAGCCCTGCTTACTCCCTGCTTTGTTTTAGCTGTCCATACAAAGTTTGCCATCAATCACCTACCGTTACGCGCAAGCATTCTTCAAGCGAAATAGAGCCATCACGCACTTTATTTAAAGCTGCCATACGCAATGTTTTCACTCCCTGCAAAACCGCAATATCATTAATATCGTCCGAATTTTTACCAGCATAGACGGCATCGCGAATTTCATCCGATACAGGCATAACCTGATAAATACCAACACGACCCTTATACCCCGTACCGCTACAGACATTACAACCTTTTCCTTGCATTGGCTGAAATGCGCCAATCTCTTCAGGTGGAATCCCAGCATCAATCAATGCCTTAGCAGGAATATCAATAGGCGCTGAACACTCCTTGCATGTGCGGCGACCCAAGCGTTGAGCCGTTACCAAGTTCACTGCAGAGCCCACCAAAAAAGCTTCAATGCCCATATTGATCATACGAGTCATTGTTGAAGGAGCATCATTGGTATGTAAGGTCGCCAACACCAAATGCCCCGTAAGCGCCGCTTTAACACCAATGGCAGCAGTATCATAATCTCGAATTTCGCCAATTAGAATGATGTCAGGATCTTGGCGTAAAAAAGATTTCAAAGCAGCAGGAAAATCCAAACCCACCGCTAGATTCACATTCACTTGATTGATTCCCATAAAGTTAAACTCAACAGGGTCTTCCGCAGTACAAATATTCACACCTGGTTGGTTTAACTCAGCAACAGCCGAATATAAACTAACGGTTTTACCAGAGCCAGTCGGGCCTGTTACCAAGACCATGCCATATGGTTGGTGAATATGATGCTGAAAATTGGCCAAATCATCTTTCTCATAACCCAATTTCACCATATCCAACTGTAAATTTGATGAGTCCAAAAGACGCATCACAACCTTTTCACCAAACAGCGTTGGCAAGACCGAAACACGAAAATCCACCGTTTTTGCTTTGGACAAACGTAATTTAATCCGCCCATCCTGAGGCACACGACGTTCCGCAATATTTAACCGTGCCTGAATTTTAATTCGCGACACCATGGCATCGCGCATCTTCAGTGGTGGTCGCATGATCTCATGCAACACACCATCCACACGGTAACGAACGCGCAAGGTCTTTTCATAAGGCTCAAGATGAATATCCGATGCTCCTCGCTTAATCGCATCCAATAAAATGAGATTCACTAGCTTAACAACAGGGGCTGCCTCTGTTTCTGCCGCCAAGGAGTTTTCATCCATTGAGTCAAGCTCAGTATCAACAATCTCCATTTCATCCGCGCCAAGCTCACCCATCACATCTTCAAGCTGCTGGCCTGCGCCGCCCATTTCTTCAAACTTCCCAAGCAGCTGAGGTTCAGTCACAACCACAACATCCACTTGGCTACCACTAATAAAAGCCATTTCATCCAAGGCATTAATGTCATACGGATCAACCACCGCAAGGGTAATGGCATTGCCCTTGCGGTGGATTGGAATAGCGCCGTTTTTGCGCATAATGTCGAGCGGGATATCGGTTAAATTTAACTGAACTTCAACTTTACTTAAATCAATAACAGGTCGCCCAAATGACTTTCCAATGAATTTTGCTAAGTCAATCTCAGTAAATATCCCATCCTTCACCAACTCAGTCGTTAGGCTCGACCCATTAAGTCGCATCTCACGCTGTGCTTTTACCAGCTGATCCTTATTGATTGCCTGCTTACGAAGTAAAATATCACCAAGTCTGGTCTGCTTCATCTACCACCCTCCCAGCCTGGAAATACTATTGGCTGTCGCTCCAATTGCGCTTCCATCCAAGCCAGCGCATCCAATGTATCAGGCCTACACTCTGGATGCCAGTCTCTAAAAGATTTTGCGCCCTGTGCAACAAGCATTGCTAAGCCATCAGTCATACTCCGATCTGATAAAGCTGCCGCATGTAGAAATGCTGTTTCACCAGAAGGCTTATAGACTGCATCCAAAAGCCAGCCTTGACCGTAAATTTGAAAAGGGAATACATCCGCAGCAGACAAGCCAATACTTGTCGTATTTAAAACCATCGAAGAAGTGTGACATGCAGCCGTCACTGCAGCCTGCTGCCAAGCAAGTGCATAGCAGTGCATGCCTGGATAATAACGCTGCGCGTGTTCGATTAAAAGCTTCACCCGTTCGGGTGAACGATTACAAATTGCCACCCTAGATAAGCCGTGTTTGCTTGCAGCATGCAATACCGCCCGCGCTGTTCCACCCGCGCCAAACAGCAATAAGTGCTCGCCTTTTAATATTAGCCCTGTCCCCGCAAAGACAGTGTTAATACCTTGCCAATCAGTGTTACTAGCCAACCAAACAGAACCATCCCACTTAAGTGTATTGGCTGCGCCAATACACTGTACATCATCATCTGCATGCACATAAGGCAACATTGCCTCCTTATATGGCACCGTGACATTCACACCCAGCACGCCCAGTGAAGCCAGGCCCCGCACAGCTTGTTTTAACTGACCCTCTTCAACATGATATGGAGTATATACCACATCCAAGCCATGCTTTCTGGCAAAATAGGCCTGAAAAACAGGCGATAATGAATGCCTCACGGGGCACCCAATAATACCATAAACCTTTGTTTCACCAGTGATCACCGTATCACGCATAAGCTTCTCTCAACCTCGTCATATTTATGTCAAAAGCTGCAGAGAAATCACCTCTTTGCCTGCATCCAACATGATATTTAAGCTACATGTTCTAGACTCACATGCAAGCCTCCTAGGCATCAGATTTTCTCAGGCCTCTTCCAATCTCTGACATATCGTTGTTCTGGACGAACAGATAATGTTAACCCATTTTCTTGGACTTTTTTAGTAATCACACTGCCCGCACCAACCGTCGCACCACTTTCAACGGTAACAGGTGCTATAAGTTTGGTGTCAGAGCCAATGAAGACATGATCACCAATCACCGTCTTATGCTTATTAGCACCATCATAATTACAAGTAATCGTGCCCGCACCAATATTACAATCCTCCCCCATCATGGTGTCACCAATATAACTCAAGTGGTTTACCTTGCTGTTTTTACCAAGAACAGATTTTTTAACTTCGACAAAATTGCCAATTTTCACACCCTCATCAAGCTCCGTTTGCGGGCGCAAACGAGCATAGGGACCAATTGCTGCATGCGCGCCAACTTGAGCGCCATCAAGATGTGAAAAGGCGAAAATATTTACTTTATCGTCCAGCCACGAGTCCTGAATGACCGCATAGGGTCCAAGCTCACAACCGTCGCCAATTTGAGTATTACCAAGCAGTTGGCATCCCGAACGAATCGTAGTGTCCACCCCGATCTTTACCGACACATCAATGCGCACAGTGCTTGGGTGTTCAATGCTTACCCCTTCTTTCTCCCAAGCATCAATCACACGCCGCTGTAAAATCTCGCTAACATGACGAAGCTGTGATCTGTCATTCACACCCAGCATATCACTTGCCTCGCTCATCACAACAGCCTCAACCCTGCCGCCTTCAGCCAACGCCAATGGCACAATATCTGGCAAGTAGTATTCCCTCTGCTCATTATTATTGTCAATTTTCCGCAAATAATGAAAAAGTCGTTCCCGATTCACACAGAAAATGCCTGAACTAACTTCCTGAATCTGTTTTTCATCCGCCGATGCATCCCGCTCTTCAACAATGCGCTCCACAGTACCTTGCTTATTTCGATACACCCGCCCATAACCAGCGGGCTCATCAATCACTGCAGATAAAAACGATATATCTGCTTGTGAATGCACATGCTCGGTCAGAAGTTGAAAAAGTGTCTGCACTTGTAATAAAGGTGTATCACCACAAACAATCAAAACATTTTCAGCATTTTTACATACAGCTTCTGCTTGTTGGACTGCATGCCCCGTACCCAGCTGCTCAAGCTGCTTTACTAAACTGACATGATGTGTTTTTTCAACCGCTGTATACACCTGCTCACCACCATGACCAGTGACCAATGCAATACCCTGTGGGGATAAGGCCTCAATATTTCCCAAAACATGACTAAGCATACTTTTTCCCAGCACCTCATGCAGCACCTTGGGTGTGCTTGAGCACATGCGTTTGCCCTGGCCTGCTGCCAAAACAACAACTTGCAACTTGGGATAGTAATATTGATTCACGAAGCACCTCATTTTATTCAAATAATACTAGATCCTGCAAGTGATCGTGCGTACAGGATCTAGGTGATATATAAAGCCGTTATAGGCATAATCTTTCGCATCAATATAAGCGAAGCAAGAAAAATTTTCTGGAATCCGTCGGACTTAGGCAATCGTAACGAGAAATAGCGGAATTGAGATGATTTTCACCTTGAATTAAAGCGAATAGCTGGTCTATTTAACGAAATTCAAGGTGAAAATAAGGCAAGCTCTGTTTTCGCAGTAGATTGAGCTAAGTGCGATGACTCCTAGGCATAAAAAAAGGCCGCATAAGCGACCCTTTTAAAAGTTGAAAAATTCCAACCCATTCGTTCAAACATACTACTTACGTTTTCGTTTACGCAAGAACGCCAAACGAGCCGCTGCAATTGAAAGTTCCGCCGCCGCCCGCGCATAATCGACATCGCCTTTATGCTCGTCCACAGCTTCCTGAGCCTTACGCTCAGCTTCTGCTGCAGAAGCTTCATCCACATCCGATGCCCGCTCAGCAGTGTCCGCCAAAACAGTGATCATATCTGGCTGAACTTCTAAAAAACCACCAGAAATAAACACCTCATCAACCTCCTCTCCACGGTGAATACGCAACTCACCCGCCGTCAGAGCACTCAGTAATGGTGTATGATTAGGCATAATACCCAACTCTCCAGCTGCGCCAGGAGCAACCAAGAAATCAGCTACACCGCGATAAACCTCGCGCTCGGCCGTTGCCACTAAGACTTCAACGTTTGCCATCAGGCTTTGGCCGCCATCTTCTCAGCTTTCGTTACAGCCTGGTCAACCGAACCAATCATATAAAAAGCCTGCTCTGGCAAGTGATCATATTCCCCAGCAAGAATCGCCTTAAAACCAGCAATCGTATCATCACGTTTACAGTAAATACCAGGAGAGCCTGTAAATACTTCTGCAACATGGAACGGCTGAGACAAGAAGCGCTGCATTTTACGCGCACGAGACACCAACAGTTTATCATCGTCAGACAACTCATCCATGCCCAAGATCGCAATAATATCCTGCAATTCTTTATAACGTTGCAAAGTCTGCTGAACACCCTGTGCGACATCATAATGCTCATTGCCGATCACTTTTGGATCAAGCTGACGCGAGGTTGAATCCAAGGGGTCAACCGCTGGATAAATACCCAATTCTGCAATTTGACGCGACAATACAATGGTAGAGTCCAAATGCGCAAAAGTTGTCGCAGGAGCAGGATCGGTCAAATCATCCGCTGGCACGTATACAGCCTGTACAGATGTAATAGAGCCCGTCTTGGTTGAAGCAATACGCTCTTGTAGTTTACCCATTTCTTCAGCCAAGTTTGGTTGATAACCCACCGCCGATGGCATACGACCCAATAATGCAGATACTTCAACACCCGCCAAAGAGTAACGGTAGATATTATCAATAAAAATCAATACATCACGGCCTTCATCACGGAAATATTCTGCCATTGTCAAGCCAGTCAACGCTACACGTAAACGGTTGCCTGGAGGTTCATTCATCTGACCATAAACAAGTGCCACTTTATCAAGCACGCTTGACTCTTTCATTTCATAATAGAAATCATTGCCTTCACGGGTACGTTCGCCCACGCCTGCAAACACAGAAAAACCACCGTGTGCTTTGGCAATGTTATTGATCAATTCCATCATATTTACGGTTTTACCAACACCCGCACCACCGAACAGACCAACCTTGCCGCCTTTGGCAATCGGAGCCATCAGGTCAATCACTTTAATACCCGTTTCAAGGATCTCAGAGGCGGGTGCCAAATCTTCAAATGCAGGGGCTGAACGGTGGATTGCCCAACGCTCTTCAGATGCAACTTCTTCACCTTCAAAGTCAATGCCTGTACCAAGAACATTCATGATACGGCCTAAGGTAGCCTGCCCAACAGGAACCATAATAGCAGACCCAGTATCAGTAACCGCCATCCCGCGCTTCAAACCATCCGTTGAACCCATCGCAATCGCGCGAACAGTGTTGTCACCAACATGCTGCTGCACTTCCATCGTCAACTTGGCTTCTGGAATTTCCAACGCGTTATAAATCTGTGGCAAATCGCCTGATGTGAATCGTACATCCACAACAGGGCCGATGACTTGTACAATATTTCCTGCACTCATGTTATTGACCTCTCAACACTTTCTAATTCGTAACTCTTGAATAACAAAATGTGAAAAGGCTACATTTTGTTATTCAGTCGTTGGGTAGTTGCAAAGCGACCTGCATCGCTATTCAACTCACCACTGATTTATCCAATAACTGCGTCACAAAATTCTCATTTGCAAAATCAGACTCCGCTTTTGTTTCTTGTTCTCGAACAAATCAGCAGCAATCTGAACAGTTACTCTAATTCTTATCAGGCCGAAGCCGCAGCGCCTGAACAAATTTCAGCAATTTCTTGCGTAATCGCTGCTTGTCGCGCCTTGTTATACGTAATCTGCAAATCTTTCACAATATCTTTGGCATTATCAGTTGCAGATTTCATGGCAACCATACGTGCAGAATGTTCGCAAGCTTTATTCTCCAAGACGCTATGGTATACCAAGGCTTCAATATAACGGCGCAAAAGACCATCCAAAACAACTTGGCTATCAGGTTCATACAAATAATCCCAATAACCTGCTTCTTCAGAAACAGATGAATCATCACATGGCAACAAACGAATACTTGTCGGCTTTTGCGTCATTGTATTGACATACTGACTATACACCAAATGAACTTCATCAAGCTCACCTGCCATATATTTATCCATGGCAACCTGAACAACGCCTAAAATCTCATCCAAGGCTGGCGCATCGTTAATATCTTCAATACTTGCAACAACATTCACGCCAAAACGACGCATTGCTTGGGATGCACGGCGACCAATATTTAGCGCCTCAACCTTAACCTTTGACGCTTCCATCACAGAAAAGGCTTTCTTCATGGCATTTGTGTTTAAACCACCACAAAGGCCTTTGTCCGTAGATACAGCGATAATACCAACACGTTTAACTTCGCGTTTTGTCAAAAAAGCATGTTTGTACTCAGGGTGTGCGCGCATCAAATTACGGATAATTCGCTCAACACCTTCCGCATAAGAACGCGCATCTAAAACACGCTCCTGAGCCTTACGCATTTTTGATGCAGCCACCATTTCCATCGCTTTGGTGATCTTCGCGGTATTCTGGGTCGCCTTTATCTGACCCCGGATCTCTTTTGCAGAAGCCACTATCTACTCCTTACCAAGTTGCTGTTGCTTTAAATATTGCAATAGCCTTATTCAAATCTTCTACAACTTGATCTGACAACACAGGCTTTTCATTCAAGCCGTCAATCAGTGATTTGTGATCGTGATTTAAAAAGCTCAAATATGCCTTTTCAAAAGAAACAACCTTACTCACTTCAATGTCGTCTAGACCCCCATTACCCAATGCATACAAAATAGCCGTCATTTCTGCAACAGTTTGTGGCGCATTTTCATCTTGTTTTAGAACTTCCATACCGCGCTTACCGCGCTCAATTTGAGCACGTGTCGCAGCATCCAGATCAGAAGCGAACTGTGCAAATGCAGCCAGCTCACGATACTGCGCCAAGTCCAAACGCAGGCCACCACCGACTTTTTTCACAGCTTTGGTCTGAGCGGCCCCGCCCACACGAGATACAGACAAACCAACATTCACAGCTGGACGCTGCCCTGAATTAAACAAGCTAGTTTCCAAGAAAATCTGGCCATCGGTAATCGAAATTACATTGGTAGGAACGAATGCTGAAACATCCCCTTCCTGAGTTTCAATAATCGGCAATGCAGTCAAT
Source organism: Mariprofundaceae bacterium (assembly GCA_030950825.1). GTDB lineage: Bacteria > Pseudomonadota > Zetaproteobacteria > Mariprofundales > Mariprofundaceae. The sequence continues at coordinate 13,526 of JAUZQT010000026.1, forward strand.
GAACCTGTCTTCCCCTTGACTTCACCTTTTGTAAATTCTTCAACGTAAATTTCACTCACGCGTGATGCACGTTCCAACAAGCGAGAGTGCAAATAAAACACATCACCAGGATAGGCTTCACGGCCTGGAGGGCGGCGTAGAATCAAAGAAACCTGACGATAAGCCCAAGCTTGCTTGGTCAAATCATCATAAACAATCAACGCATCTTCACCACGATCACGAAAATACTCACCCATCGTACACCCTGTGTAAGGTGCAATATACTGCAATGCTGCAGACTCAGAAGCAGACGCAGCTACGATAATTGTATTTTCCAATGCACCATGCTCTTTCAAGGTGCGAACAACCGTTGCAACGGTTGAAGCTTTTTGACCAACCGCAACATAAACACAAGTCACACCAGAATCTTTCTGATTGATAATGGTGTCAACAGCAATCGCCGTTTTACCTGTTTGACGGTCGCCAATAATCAACTCACGCTGACCACGACCCACAGGGATCATTGCATCAATACACTTAATACCCGTACCCAGAGGCTCATCCACCGACTTGCGGTCAATCACACCAGGTGCAACCTTTTCAACCACATCACTACAGCTTGCTTTGACAGGACCCAAGCCATCAATCGGGCGACCCAAGGCATCAACGACACGACCTTTTAATTCAGGGCCAGTTGGCACTTCAAAAATACGACCTGTCGACTTGACTTCATCACCCTCACGCAAATGAATATACTCGCCAAAAATCACCGCACCAACACTGTCTTCTTCCAAGTTCAAAACCATACCCATGGTATCGCCTGGAAACGCCAACATTTCACCAGCCATGGCTCCAGCCAAACCGTGAATCAATGCTACGCCATCAGCAACAGAGACAATACGGCCAACATTTGCATCAGCAGCCGCAGCCTCAAATCCTTTGATTTGCTCTTTAATGATGGAACTGATTTCCGCTGTATCGAGCTTCATAATATCAACCTCTGACCATAAACTTTAAATCTTTTTTAGCCAACAATGCTTCGTTTCAAAGCATCGAGCCTGCTCTTAACAGAGCAATCAATCTTCCGATCACCAATGCGAATAATAACACCACCCAAAATAGATGTATCCGTATTCGCGACAATATTCACTTTTTTGCCCACAGCAGCGGTCAAACTTTCCGCCAGTGCGCGCTGTACCGCAACAGACATCTTGACCGCAGAAGTAACGCCTGCATCAACTGAACTCTCAGCCTGCGCAATCATATCAAGAACCTGAGCCGCAATTTCTGCCAGCAAAACAAGCTTTGCTCGTTCTGCAAGAAGCTCAACCAAGCGAAAAACCTCATCGGATCCTGAGCCCGAAATAGCGGCCTTCAACATCGCACATTTTACTTTATTCGGGTAAGCAGGAGACTTAAGAATTGCACTTGCTTCCGAATTAGAGGAAAATGCAGCCGCTTCAAGCAGGGCAGGGCGAACATCCACCCCTTCTTGGATCAAGTCAAATAATGCAACAGCATAACGCCGTGAAATCTTCGCCGTACTCATGCCGCGTTAAATCCTTGTTTCACAACCGAATCAATCAATTTAGCATGCTTCTTAGCGTCAAGCTCTTCGCCAACAATACGCTCTGCCGCAAGAATCGCGATATCCGCAACCTCTTCACGCAAGGCTTGTTGTGCACGGTTAACCTCAGAAGCCAGCTCTTCCTTGCCCGCATCAACAATACCAGCAGCCTCAACACGTGCCTTCTGCACCGCTTCCTCTTTCACTTCTGTGGCACGCTTATCTGCTGCTGCAATAATTTCCTGCGCCTTGAATTTTGCAGCGTCAATCTGAGCTTCGGCATCCGCATCAGCCTTTGCCCTTGCTTCCAAGCCTGCATCAGCCGCAGCCAAACCATCTTCGATTTTTTTCGCACGCGCTTCCATCGCATCATTCAATGGAACATACAACATTTTTTTCAAAAGAAGCAGCATCGTAATAAAAATAATAAACTGCCCAACCAATGTTAAATCAATACTCATAGTACCGCCTCGTATCCTTATTTACTAACAAGCAATTAGCCTATGAACGGGTTGGCAAACAGGAACCACAATGCGAACGCCATGATAATAAAAGGAAAAGACTCCATCAAACCAGCAAAGATAAACATATTAAACATTAACTGAGGGCGCATTTCTGGCTGACGAGCAATACCTTCTAAAGTTTTAGAGCAAATCAAACCCCAACCAATAGCTGAACCCAAACCTGCTGCTGCCAGGATAACACCAACTGAAATTGCTGTTGCGGCTATGATTACTGTGTCCGCATTAATTACTGATACATCCATTTTATACTCTCCTATTTTAAATATATAACGATTTCAAAAACTATTTAAAAAAAACTTAGTAACTATTCAGATAGCTACGAAATAGCTTGTAACTGTTCAAGATTACTGCTGATTTGTTCGATAGCAAGGCAGAAAAACGCAGTTTGCTCCTGCAAATGAATATTTTCTAACGCTGCTATCGAGCAAATCAGGGGTGAGCTGAATAGTTACAAACCTTAATGCTCTACTGGTTGATGCGCAATAGACAGATAAACCACCGTAAGAATCATGAAAATAAAGGCTTGCAGCAGACCAATAAACATATGAAAGAAAGACCAGGCCAAGCCAACCAAAAGCCCCATCACTTCGGAAACGACACCACCAAACGAAGCCATATCTGCAACGTTATCCGCCAGCAACAGCGATGCAATCAGCAAGAAAATAACCTCGCCAGCAAACATATTACCAAACAACCGAAAAGAAAGGCTTAAAGGCTTCGCTATCTCTTCAATCAACTTCAACGTCAAGTTCAACGGAATCAGAAGAACGCCCAAAAGCTTCACAACAGGATTCTTCGACATCAACAGCAAACTGGCAAACGGCTGAAGCAAAAGATCCTTCATAAAGTGAACTGGCTTAAGCTTAAACTCATAATACAACACCATCGCAAACACAGTCAAAGCCATCGCAACTGGAAGATTAAGATCATTTGTCGGCACAGGGCGAAATGCAGGAGCTCCCAATCCGTGAGCGATACTCCCCAACAAATATGCTGGCAAAATATCAAAAAAGTTACAAAGAAAAATAAATACAAAAACAGTTAAAGCCAACGGCGCAATAATCGGATTATGAACAGGGAAGTTATCACGAACCGTATCATTTACAAAACCAACCAATGATTCCACGGCATTCTGAACACCAGCCGGAACACCATTAACAATACGCCCCTTAAACCAAAAGGCAAACCCTAAAATCAAACAGGCCACAAAACCACTTACCAGCATAGTATCAATGTGAATCTGCATAAAAGGATTTCGCTCATCCACTGGAAGATCTTGCTGAAACGAATATGTCCAATACTGCAAGTGCTCAGCGATGCCACCGCTATGTTCTTGTTCTGCCAACACACCCTCCCTTACCTTAAACTAAATAATCACAGGCCTTTTCCATCTGCCAACGCGCCCTTAATAGAAAGCACATACCCTGTCAAATACACCACAAACATACCAATACAGACAATAAGAAGGTTAACACCCACAACTGCCATCAAAAACAACACTAAAAACACGCCAATATACCGAAACACTGCAGAACGGTAAATCACCTTCTGGCTAACCTCAACCGAAGAAAAAACATTAGCCATAAGCCAAACATTCAAACAAATCAAAAGGCCGCCAGCCAAAAAAGATGCAGCTACACCAAGCCCAAAAAACAAGGCCGCAGCAACCGCAGTAAATAAAGTCGCTAGCAGCTGCAAAAAAACAATGCGCTTCATCTTATCAGCCCACATCAATGACTTCTCTTGAGCATTCAAAATGAACAAGCCTCCATGAGAGCCCTCAATTGGGTGACGCTTTCTAGCGTCACAGCGGTGACTTTGCAAGATAAATTTTCACTTCAGGTGTTCGATTACACTTTAACCTAGACCCTGCATTCAGAGAGTGAGGTATTGGTTTATATAATACTGTCGCACCCTTGCCTGCTGCCCCCGCCTTCGCGGAGCAGGCTCTTTATCCGCAACGACTCCCCCCTTCAATCGTTCGCAAGAACAGTCAAAGGCGGATGCTGTGGGTGTCAACCATGAGCAATAAGTGCCCGCAATTCATATTGCTCGCAAGGGCGCGACTGCATTTGTGAATCATGCGGGTTAATCACGTATAGGGAGGGAATAAACATAAGTTATCCCCATCTGTTTTGAGAGCCCTTTCCAAGACTGTATTCAAACTGTTCACATTCCATGGCTTAGATAATACATGCCACTTCACCTCTTCATGCTTTTGTGGAGACTCATTCAGATTGTATCCTGTCATCATGACAATCGGAAGTTCAGGCCGCATCTGGCTCATGCGCTTAGCCGCGCTTAGCCCTCCAGTCTTAGGCATAACAATATCCAGAATAACCAGCTTCCACTCATTGATATGCCGTTGAAATATTTCCAGCGCATGCTTACCGTCATGGGCCGCAATCACCTGAAATCCAGCCTCCTCCAGAGGAGTGTAATCCGTCCCCCGCGCCATAATCAGGCGATTTTACGCTCATCCATAAGATCATTATTTTCTTTATGGTCTGGGTACAACCGATGATGTTCCTTTTTGATTCGATAACGTGTGAATTCATCCCATGTGTCACTG
>JAUZQT010000027.1 GCA_030950825.1 Mariprofundaceae bacterium
CTTTTGATGTACCCCCTTCTCGCTCAGTAAAATAGTACACAAGCCACCCACAGCATAAGCTGTATTGTCAGCCTCACTTTCATCTGAAAAGCTAATACTACAATTCACCCCATTATCAGAAAAAGCATCATCACCAGTACCCTCACGTAAAACATCAGCATTAAATGTAATAACATCATTATCCTGAATGCCTGCTGTATGGTTTAAAAAGATAACCTGTGACCCCTTCTCCATTTCAGCAATAAAATCACTAAAACGCCCCAATACAATAGCTTCAAATTCATAAGCTGGCTGTGTTTTGTGAAATGCAGCGATATTGACATGCTTTACACCCGATGCCTCAGCAGAAACGGCAATCGCTACTGCAAAGGTAGTTAAAACACATATTTTCCCAATCAGTTTCAGCATACTATTCTCCTACACAAAATAAATTAACACCATGCACTTTCTTCAAAAAGTGCCGAGCCAAGAAGTGCCGAGCCAAGAAGCCAACACAAACGCAATGGTTTTACAAGAGAAAGTACAACAAAAATCTCCATTCATTCACTCCAAAGCAGCTTCACCAGCATGCGCAGCAACACCATCTTCCGAATCATAGTAGAAGCCACCAAGACTCACGCCCAAAGAGTGGGGAGATTAGCGACAGCGCTGCCTTACCATATAAAACCTTCTGCCAATACTGTTTCACCCTTATCAAGCAAACATTGAAGAAGCTTACTCGCGTTTCTTTTTAACAATGGATGCTGCCAGTTTGGGGAAACATCACACAACGGTCTAAGTACAAACTGCCTTAAGTGCAACTGCTTGTGCGGCAATATAAGTGTGTCAGTTTCAATTTGCATATCAGCATAAGCAAGAATATCCAAATCCAGCGTGCGTGGCCCCCAGTGCTCTTGGCGGATGCGCCCATGTTGATTTTCAATTATTTGTAATACTTGCAACAGATCAAATGGCGATAGTTGTGTACGTATCAGTAGAACCGCATTAAGATAATCTGGCTGCCCTTCTGGCCCAATTGCTGGTGTGTGATACAGTTTGGATGATTGAACCAGCGTACAATAAGGCTGATCTGCAATACTTTGACGAGCTGATAAAAATGCCTCAAGAACATTGCCCAAATTGCCGCCCAAGCCAAGCCAGGCATGGTTTAATACAATGTTTTTCTTCATCGAAACGATTCAATCCGCCTTGTTTTTTCATGTCGGTGAATGATAAAACCTTTTAATTTCTCTTGCTGGAATAGCTTCTTTTTATGATTATTTACTATCTTCTTACTCTCATAAGGGCCAATTTGTACAGTATAAAGCCGCTTCTTTTTTTGTATCAGCACAGGCCAGTACTTATGAACAAGGCGCTCACGCAATTGTTGCGCATGTATTTTTTTCTGAAATGCCCCAACCTGAATAAAGTAAGATTGAGATGGCTGAAGCTCTTGTTTGCTATGCGTCGCTTGAACCTGCCTAACACTGGGTTTCTTCGCAGCTAAATGTGCTTTTTTTAGCTTTTTTTCATGGGTCGGTAAAACATCTTGCTTGCTATTTCTTTTCACCAAGCCTTTAACTGGCAAGTCTGTCAAAATAACAATATCACTAACGTTATCCCTTTCTACTTCAATATTTCCCTCTGCTTTTGAAAATATCAGCAGCACAGAAAGAAGGATAAAACATAGCATTGAAATAACAATCGCCCAAATTTGCTCCCTTGACCCTGCTGTCCAGGATAGCAAACTTCGCATTGTCAAGTAACCTCATTTAATTTTGGTAAGAATGGTAATACGAAAGTCACAAAAGCATGACCCCGCACGGCATCAATTAAACTTTAGGATTCCATCAAGCTTTTCTGTAAAACATTGATAGCGGAAGGGCTTTTGCAAAATATTAAGCGGCTTATCTGGAAAGCGTTCACTCAAATCATCTGGGTAGCCAGTCACAAATAAAACACGCTCCAATAAATTCGGATTAACATGGATCAAGCTATTATAAATCTCATCCCCAGTTAACTTTGGCAGCCGGACATCCAAAAGAATAGCAGAATACTGTTCACCATTGGTGCTTAACTCAAAAAGACCCTGCACTGGATCACTGAGTGATTTAATTTCACACTGTTTACCTTTTTCACCCAAATAGCGCTTCAAAAAAGCCGCAAGAATGCTTTGAACTGTAGCTTCATCATCAACAGTTAAAACTTTAACAACTTTACTCATGGAGGCATCCTCTTTTATGCTCGCTTACTCTGCGAAATTATTCACTTGATAAGTACAACCGTGCAAACTCGCACTGTTTATCCACTAACAAGTTGTCACGTACTTGCCTGAATAATTCACAAATACTGTCGTGCCCTTGCTTGCCCCTTTATCCGCAACGAATTCTTTGCCAATAAAGGTTCTTTGCAATCATCACAACTATTTATGAATTTTTCAAGTTAGAGCTAATGCCCCATACTGCAACGTTTCACTCTATTTTTGCAAGGGCAAATTGAGGCTTGATATTTAATATTAACATATCACATGCATCCAACACTTGTTTCGAAAAAGAATACAGAAAATAAATACGACTCTTGAATAACAAAGTCAAGCGATTACGATTTTGTTTTAAACTTTTTGCAAGTTTAAACCTAGCCCGCATTATTCATGAATAATGCGGGCTAGGAGCATAAAATTGAAGCATCGAGCTTTCCCTGAGAACCCTTTTTTAGTAACTTTTTCAAAAATTGCCATCATTGACATTACTATCATGATTATTGTAATTGCTCTAAGCATCTGGCAAACAGATTGGCTCTGGTATGCCATAATAAGTGGGATACTGCTATCCATTATCGTCTTTATTTACCTAAATAAACAATGTTTACACCAGTTATCATGCCCAAAATGCGCTAAGCATGTAACATTTGAAGCAGGTAAGGGATTTGTGTGTAAAAATTGTAATATAGGATGGGAGATAAACTGATGCCAAGTTTTGATATTGTATGTGAAATGGATATGCAAGAAATGGATAATGCAGTGAATCAGGTAAAAAAAGAAATCGCCACGCGTTATGATTTTAAACATAGCAAAGCAAGTATTGAGAGAGGTGACGGAAAAATCACCTTGGTGGGTGATGATATAAATAACTTGAATACAGTGGCTGAAATTTTACGTGCCAAAATGGTGCGACGTAAACTGGAGCCCAAATCATTGGAGTATGGTAACATTGAACATGCCAGTGGCGATACGCGCCGCCAGCTACTGAGCATCAAACAGGGCGTAGATAAAGACACTGCAAAAAAGATTGTTAAGCTAATCAAACAGGAAAAAATAAAGGTTCAAGCTGCCATTCAAGGCGAACAAGTGCGCGTAACGGGTAAAAAACGCGATGACTTACAGGCTGTAATGTCACTAATTCGCGGCATGGATGCGGACAGGCCGTTGAATTTCACCAACTTCAGGGACTAAACGAAAGGGAAAGCAAGCAGACTCTAACGAAGCCTAGAAAGCTGTTGTATGGTGATTTTTCCTGTTGATAAAAACAGCTCATGCTTACTGAATGTTGCATCATTTTTACCAATAATAGTAAATGCTTCCACAGCTTGTGTTCTATTTTTCACCTTAATTTTCCCTCTGGGTTGCACTCTAAAATAAGGCTTGCAGCTGCCATAAGTTTCTCCACTAATTAGGATTTTACCAGGTACAGCATGATCCACCATTCGAGACGCTACATTCACCGTATCACCAATAACTGTATAATCCATTCGATCACGCGAGCCTATATCACCAGCAATAACAGGCCCAGTATTGATCCCAGCCCTTATTCTAAAGGTTTTCCTCCCCTCCTTTTCCCATTGACACATTAAAACTTGGCTGGCTGTTTGAAGCTCTAACGCTGCAGATATAGCGTCGACAGATACTTGATAAATTGGTGTCGTTAGGCCAAATATTGCCATAACCGCATCGCCAATAAATTTATCCACAATGCCGTTATGTCGATAAATAATGTCCACAGCGATATCAAAAAATTCATTCAACATCGCCACAACGGCTTCTGGTGCAAGATGTTCCGAGGTTTGGGTAAAAGAGCATATATCAACAAATAATACTGAAACCCGCCGATGTTCACCGCGTAGCTCCCGACTTCCTTCATATGTATTATCTATAATCTGATGAATCACTCGCTGATCCACATAAGGGCTAAGGGCTTTTAATCGACGTTCATATTCATGCGAATCTTTGCGTGATTCATTCAACAAACCGACCGTTACTGTATGAAATTTCACCTGCTCCTGCTCAAGTTTTATCAACAAAGTATTAAAATTCATTTTAATATTAGCTACTTCACTAGTATCGTCGTTTTTAATATCCAGCTGCTTGTAATTATACTTTTGCCTAGAGAGCAAGCTACTGTATTGAATCAAATCAAGGAGCTCATCAGAAAACCGACGTAAAACATAAAACCCAGCAAAGTGAAATATCAAAACCATAGCTGCAAACAGACTAATATCTTGTGTTAGTTTCATGTCTGCTTCATGAAATATGTACCCCACCAATAAATAGGGTATTAACCCCAGCAGGCACAACGCGATATAAATTTTATTTTTAAATTGTTCCCGTCTGATAGCCATCGCTTAAATGCCCAACGTCACACCTTGATACAAGACGTGGCGCTTATCAGGACTGTCGGAACCCTCAGAATACAAACTCATGCGGATGACCTTAACGTGAATAATCAACCCTGTCATTCTACAAAACTAACCGTAATAGGAAACTGCTCAAATTTAGCCTGAATTATTTATAAATCAGACACTCAAATAAAGCCTGTGCACTCTCCTGTTTTAAGAGCGATCACCTAATCTGAATAAGACAACAAATAGTGTACAGGCGTCTCTCCCAAGGCTTTGCGACCACCAAGGAAAGACAACTCAACCACAAATAAACAAGCAACCACATCAGCACCCAACTGATTAAGCAATTTCAAAGTGGCACTCGCTGTACCCCCTGTTGCCAACAAATCATCAACAAGAATAACTTTTTGGCCGTGACTTACAGCATCACGGTGTATTTCCAAGCGATCCATGCCATATTCAAGCTCATATTCAATAGCGTGGACATCCGCAGGCAACTTTCCAGGCTTGCGCACAGGAACAAAACCCAAACCTGTTAACTGTGCCAAAGCAGCACCAAATAGAAATCCTCTCGATTCAATGCCAACAATGACCGCAGCATCATTCGGCACATGACAAGCCAACGCTGAAATACATGCGCCAAAGGCTTCACCATCAGCCAATAAAGGCGTAATATCTTTAAAGACGATACCTGGTTTGGGATAATCTGGAATATCACGAATAAAATCGCGGAAATTAATTGTTTTTGCTAAAGTCAAACTACCTCCTCAAAACGGACATCATCTGCATCCACAAATAAACGCAGCTTCTTCAAAGAAAGCACCTGAATTTGACGTATCCGTTCACGCGTCACTCCCATATGCTGACCAATTGCTTCAAGCGTCCAGGGCGGCTCGTGGCTATCCAGTCCATAGCGCAATCGTACGACTTCTCGCTCTTTTTTACCAAGCTTTTCCATCCAGGCACGCAGCATATTATCTCGGATAGATGCATCAAGCCTATCACCAGGCAGCGCAACCGACGCATCTTCAGTAACATCATACAGAGTAAAGTCGCCATCATCATGCATAATACTATCAGCACTTTCTGTTTGCACTGTAGCACTTAACAATGCCTGAATGCGTGCAGGCGTTTTCCCCATGTGTATCGCTATTTCATTTTCAGTTGCATCCCTACTCAAAATAGTTCGCAAATGATTCGCAGAACGCAACATCGAATGATATTCTTTACCTATATGGACAGGCAAACGAATCGTTCGTCCCTGATTCATGATGCCGCGTTCAACAGACTGACGTATCCACCATGTGGCATACGTTGAAAAACGACAACCGTGCGCAGTATCAAATTTTTCAACCGCGCGCATCAAGCCGATATTCCCCTCTTCAATAAGGTCTGCAAGCGGTAAATCACGGTTCATATAGCGCCGAGCAATTTTTACAACCAAACGAAGATTGCTATTAATCATACGCTGCCGCGCCTCTTCATCCCCTTTAGAGACACGCTTTGAAAGCTCTACCTCTTCTTTAGCTGTTAAAAGCTTATAGCGTGATATTTCACGCATATAGATTGCCATCGGATCAACACTACGTCTTTCACCCATTTCCTTACCCTCCACCTGCAGAGACTTACATTGACAAAGTCTCAATCACGTGGCGTAAGCTAATAAGCATTCAAACTTGCGTATATCGCATAAACATGCTAAGAGTACATTAAGGTCGCAAAAAATCATCCGATTCTTAGCCTGAATAATTCATAAATAGTTGTGATGATTGCAGATAAAGGGGCAAGCAAGGGCACGACAGTATTTGTGAATGATTCAGGTTAGGAAGCCTTAAAACAAACTACTGTGCCACCCAAAATGCCATATCAATTAAGAGCTTACTTCCCCCCATCACAAGTGGCCCAATGATTTCCTGCAACCACCCCAACACCAATAACACGACAATAATAATAAAACCAAAATGCTCCAGCCTAGATAATTGATAAGCCATAGGACCTGGCAAAAGAGCAACTGCCACTCGCCCTCCATCCAAAGGTGGCAATGGTAGCAGGTTAAAAATAAACAATACGAGGTTAATAATAATGGATGCTTGGCACATCAATGCCAATGGTTTACTGAACCACAACATAGACTCTGGCATCAACACAGCAAGCGCCAACAAGCCTGCCGACAACAAAGCCAAACATAAGTTTGTCAATGGCCCTGCCAGTGCTACCAAAATCATATCTCGATTTGGATTGCGTAATTTACGCCAGTTAATAGGCACAGGTTTGGCATAACCAAATAAAAATGGCGATTGCATCACCAACAACAAGATTGGAATTAAGAGTGTTCCAACGGGATCAATATGTTTGATGGGGTTTAAGCTTAAACGACCCATCCAACGCGCTGTATCATCACCTAGTTTGTCGGCAACCCAACCATGCGCAAGCTCATGCAACACAATTGCAAACAATACGGGAAGTGCCCAAATACTAATACCTTGCATGATTGCATTAAGATCAAAATTCATTCAATTCTTCCCTGTCTACCTTACGCATATTCTTCACTACCAAGGAATATGAGGTATCAACCCATTGGTAAATCAAATCCTTTGGCAGTGAATCATTTAACATAATGGTATTCCAATGCTCTTTATTCATATGATAGGCAGGCGTAACTGCGTCATACATTGAGCGCCATATCATCGCCTCATCAGGATCACACTTTACATTCAATCCCTTTACTCCAATCAAGGCAAACATCTTGCCCTTCACTTTATAAACGGCAACATCTATACCAAAGGGAAAACTTTTGCATGATGCCTTTTTGGCCAGAATATGGGTTTCCAAATCAGTTGGAATATCCATCACTTACACCCCCTTTTTTTATCAATTCTTGTTTCATCACTAAGATACGCTTTCGGTTCACTCCAAAATCAGCGTGTCCAATCCGTGATGCCGAGCGCATATGAATGAGCTGCTTTGTACGATCAAAATGAAATTCTACATCATCCACAAAATGAAAAATAGCTGTGGTAAATTCGGCATGCATATAATCGTCTGCCTCGGTTTGAATCACTCCACCTTGTGCAATCACCACGTTTTTTAATTGCCACCAAGTTTGCTGATTACCTTTTATAGGCTGAATGATATGCTCAAGATCTTCCACAGCTTCGCTGCACACACAGTTGGGCGAATTAGGGCATGGTCTCAGCGCACCATTGAATAAGCCCAAGTCCTTGGGCTGATTTTGCGCTATCACAGCCATCACAATCAACGCAAATATAATCACAACAAGCAAAGAAAACACAATGATCACCAAGCTTTTCATAGGGACACCTTGACTCATTCCTTAAATTTAGCCCGTATTATTCACAAATCGACGTGGTGATTGCGTAGAGCCTTTGTTTGCAACGGACTTCAAGGCGGGCGTTTCGTCGCGATGTTTACGGACGACTTGCGATGGGTTCGTTGTGGGCGAAGGAGCAAGCAAGGGCACGACAATATTTGTGACTAATACGGCTTCGTATAAAAGTCGATTGGTAACTACTCAGCATCCCTTGAAAATATCCCGTAGCTGCTCAGATTGCTTCTGATTTTTCTGATGGCAAGGCGAAAAAATGAAGTTTACTACTGTAAATGAGCATTTTTCAACGCAGCTATCGGGAAAATCAGGAGTGAGCTGAGTAGTTACGTCGATTGTAGCAATGAATACAGACAAGTACACTTGCCGCAGATGACAACCCTACGATTCAACAAACCTTTTGAGGTGCTCACTCAGTTTACCGACCATGAAAAACGTCAAACACTGGCAGATTTTATTCATATTCCCAATATTTACCCTGCTGGTCGTCTTGATCGTGATAGTGAGGGCTTGTTGCTGCTCACCGATGATGGTGCCTTACAAAATCGTATTTCGCACCCTGACCATAAGCTTAATAAAACCTATTGGGTGCAAGTCGATGGCGATATCACAGCTGGTGCCATCCAACAACTATGTGCAGGTGTTGAACTCAAGGATGGTAAGACCAAGCCCGCCAAAGCTAAAATCATTCCAGAGCCTGACATGCTATGGCAACGCAGCCCACCTATTCGCAGCCGTGCAGCAATCCCAACCTCTTGGATACAATTGGAGATTTCTGAAGGTCGCAATCGACAAATACGACGTATGACTGCGGCTACTGGCTTTCCTACGCTTCGTTTGATTCGTTATGCTATTGGCCCAATTACCTTGGATGGCTTAAAACCCAGTGAATATGATACCGTGGATGAGGCAAAGCTATGGGCTTTGTTTGCCGCACAAAAGAGCAAGAACAGGTCTGAAGGAAATAAAAAATCACATCTTTCAAAGCCGCGCTGTAAATATAAAAAATAGCATTACGCTGATATATATCACCCATTTTTTATTTTCCAGATGGTTCTAGGAGGCTATCCGAGAATAGAAAGACCTACTGCGAAATACCCATTTCGGTCATGATTTCCGTCTGTTTTCGTTAAATAGACCCTGCTATTCGCCTCAAGCAGCCGAAAATCATGACTCAAAATGGGACTTGCTCGCTACGGTCTCTATTCTCGGATAGCCTCCTAGGGCAACATTTGAATCGCTGACTTAACCCAGCACCATACCCGCTCTTAAATTGGATCCACGTAAAAAATCAATAGCTGGCATAGCTTTTTTTCCTTCAGCTTGCAATTCAGTGATTCTATAGGCAAGGCCATCACCACACAATATATCCAAACCATCATGCACAGCAACAATCTCACCAGCCAATCCTCCCTTAACAGCGGATAACACCGTACCAGCAATCACTTTCAACCACTTTCCATCCACAAGGGTACGGGCCCCTGGCTTAGGAGAAAAGCAGCGAACCACACGATCAAGCGCCGCAGCATCTATATGCCAATCAAGGATACGCGTATCATTTTGAAGCTTTTTCGCATAAGTCATACCCTGTTCATTTTGCGCTACACAAGCCAAACCCAAGGCAATCTTCGGCAATGTATCAACAAGTAATACTGCACCCATTGGAGCCAGCGAAATCCACAAATCCGAACCCGTCGTTGTATTTGTAATTGGAAGACATTGACGGGCATAAACACCACCCGTATCCAGCCCTTCTTCCATATGCATAATGCATACCCCCGTCTCAGCATCGCCAGCTAATAACGCCCGCTCAATCGGCGCGGCTCCCCGCCAACGCGGCAACAAAGACGCATGCACATTGACTGGCGCAATCGAGACCGCATCCAACCACGATTTGGGTAAAATCATACCAAATGCCACAACCACCAAAAAATCAGCGTGTTTTTCTTTTAACCATGTAAGCGCTGCATCATTAGCACGCAATGACTCTGGGTTGATGACATCAATACCAGCCGCCAATGCTGCTTTTTTCACAGGGCTAGGCGTTAATCTCATACCGCGTCCAGATTTTCTGTCTGGCTGCGAAACCACACCCACCACATCCATATCGGAGCAATCCAGCAGCGCCTGTAAACAAGGCACCGAAAACCCTGGTGTGGCAGCAAAAACTATCCGCATCATTGACTCACTTTTTATAAAATTTCACCAATTTTTTTCGAATCATCTTACGTTTTAAAGGTGATAAATAATCCACAAATAATTTGCCATCCAAATGATCGAATTCATGCTGTAGAGCAACGGCTAGAAAATCCTCAAAATCCTTCTCATGCTGCACGCCTTGCAAGTCATACCAACGCAAACGCACTGCTGCAGGTCTTTCAATATCTTCATAAATTTCTGGCACCGACAAACAGCCCTCTTCAAAGGTTTGCAACGCATCACTGTGCCACAAAAACTCAGGATTGATCCATACTTTCAAGTTACGTTCAGGCGCAACTTTTTTATCTTCATCGATTTCATCATAACGGCCACTGCGCCAATCTGTATCCGTTATTGCAACACGCAAAGAAACACCAATTTGAGGTGCCGCCAAACCCACACCTGGTGCGTTGTACATGGTATCTGCCATATCTTGAACCAATGCTTTTATTTCATCCGATGCAGGGTCAGCAACAGGCATTGCCACTTGTGCCAAAAGATCATCTGGATAAATCAATATTTCACGAATGGCCATTATATCGTTGTATCCAAATCAAATGCCCTATGCAGTGACCGCACAGCCAGTTCGACATATTTTTCATCCAATACCACCGTCACTTTTATTTCACTGGTGGTGATCATTTGGATGTTAATATTTTCATGCGACAATACATCAAACATCTTAAGTGCTACACCCGTATGCGAGCGCATACCCACACCAATAATCGAAACCTTGGCAACAGTATCGTCACCCTTCACTTTTTCAGCATTCATCGCAACACACAAATCCTGCAATAAATGCATCGTTGCCGTATAATCGTGACGTGGGACGGTAAAAGTTATATCGGTATACCCGTGTTCACTCACATTTTGAAC
Organism: Mariprofundaceae bacterium; assembly: GCA_030950825.1. Classification (GTDB taxonomy): domain Bacteria; phylum Pseudomonadota; class Zetaproteobacteria; order Mariprofundales; family Mariprofundaceae. Next base: position 11,015 of record JAUZQT010000027.1, read on the forward strand.
AATCACATCCACATTAATATCGGCATCCGCGACAGGGCCAAAAATCCGCGCGGCAATACCCGGTTGATCGGGAATACCTTTGATAGTCACCTTGGCTTCATCACGATTATAAGCGACGCCCGTAATTTCCGCTCTTTCCATATCCGTATCCTCACCACCAACAATGGTACCACTTATATCTTCAAAACTAGAACGCAAATGAATTGGCATATCAAAACGCATCGCCAACCCAACACTGCGTGTTTGCAATACTTTTGCCCCCAAGGATGCAAATTCCAACATTTCTTCATAACTAATATATTGCAGCTTGGATGCCTGCGGCACAATGCGCGGATCCGTGGTATAAATACCATCCACATCCGTATAAATATCACAAATATCCGCTTGTACAGCAATCGCCAAAGCAACGTCTGAAGTATCTGAACCACCACGCCCAAGTGTGGTGATATTACCCGCCTCATCGATGCCCTGAAAACCTGTCACCACGGCAACTTCGCCAACCTGCATATGGTGAATAAGATGGTCACTTTGCACATCTTTAATGCGTGCGCGGGCATGACTGCTATCGGTACGAAAGCCCGCCTGTGCACCATTATATGAATATGCGGTAATGCCCAAATGATTCAGTGCCATGGATAACAAAGCTGCGCTGACCTGCTCACCTGTCGAAAGCAGGGCATCCATTTCACGAGCCGATGGCACGGCGTGCATTTCTTGTGCCATGGACATCAAGCGATTGGTGTCACCACTCATGGCAGAAACCACTACGGCAACCTCATTGCCTCGCGCTATATCGGCTTGAATCAGCTTGGCTGTGGCACGAATACGTTCCAAAGATCCCACCGATGTTCCACCATATTTATGCACAACACGCATTATTGCCCACCCACAGGAACCGTTGCAATGGCCAGTTTCCCCATGCCCAATTCGCGTATTGTATCCATCACATAAACCACACGTTTATGGCGTGTATTGGCATCAGCCCGAAGCACCACACGCATATTCGGGTCTCCCTTACTGATATTCAATACACGGCGACGCAGGGCACCATCTTCCACAGCTTCTTCTTGCACATACAGTTGCCCCGACTCATCAATACTAATCAACACTTCTTCCATCTGCTTATCTTGCGTAGATGATTTACTGGCTGGCAATTCTAATTTCAAGCTATCTGATACTGTGAAACTTGTTGAAACCATAAAAAAGATCAGCATCAAAAAGACCACATCAACCAATGGCGTCATCTCCACCATAAAATCAGCGCGTTTGCGCTCCCTTAATTTCATTCACGCTCACCCTTCAATAAATCCACAAAGCGCAAGGCATTCTCTTCGATTTCAATCACAAAATGATTCACTTTGGATTCAAACATGCGATATGCCACCAGCGATGGAATAGCCACTGTCAACCCAGCTGCCGTAGTATTCAATGCCTTGGAAATACCACCCGCCAAAACATCCGCTTTACCAACACCCTCAAGTGCAATAACCTGAAACACTTCAATCATGCCCACCACCGTTCCTAATAAACCGAGCAACGGCGAAATAGCTGCAATCACACCCAAAGCGCCAATATAACGATCCAAATGTGCAACCTCTTGCCGGCCTATTTCTTCTAAAATTTCTTTCATCACCGAACGTTTTACACCACGATTTTTCAATGCAGTCCATAAAATACGATGCATCGCTGTATTGTTTCGTTCACAAGCCCCAATTGCGGCCTCAACTTCCCCCGCCCGAATATGGGCTTCGATTTCAGCTACATCTTTACTTGGCAAAACCACCGAACGGCGCAAGCTCCAAGACCTCTCAAAAATCAAGGCTACTGTAATAATAGAAAGAGCGAGAAGCACATAAATAATAACGCCCCCTTGGCTAATAAATTCGTACACGTCTTGCCTCCTGACTTTGAAACCATTTTAAGGTTACACATCTATTTCGTGCGGATTATAGAAGCAAGTCCACCCACTGCAATGCGGCATCACGCTTCGCCCCTTTTTGCATGTGAAATTGTTGCACTTTTCGATCCTTTATATGCCAAACAATAGCGCCATCGGCAGTATTCCAAATATCGCTACCAACATCCCGATAGCGTTGCAATACATCTTCTTTTGGAAAACCAAAATGATTATGTCGTCCTGTTTGAGCCACCACTATTTCAGCTTGCAAGCGCTTCACCAACAACGGCGTGCTTGACGTTCGACTGCCATGGTGTGGCATCAACATCAATGTATGCGATTGCAATTGCGTATTTTTTAATAACGCGCGTTCAACGGGTTTCTCCATATCACCAGCCAAAAATAATTTTATCCCATCATTCAGCGCCACGGAAAGAACCAGCGAGGTGTTGTTATCATTGCCAGGGGCATACGCCTTGGGTGGCCATAAAATAGTCACTGTGGCTCCGCCCATACGCAACACATCACCTTGCTTTAACCAGCGAACCATGCCACCGCTGGATATTACCCGTTGAACAACATGTTGCATCACAGTATAGCCATGATTCGCAGGCACATCGGCCAACCATAATTCAGATACATCACGCACCGAATCCAACAAGCGCTGCGCACCACCAGCGTGATCTGCCTGCGCATGGCTTAATATCAACACATCAACATGCGCCAATCCCAAAGCACGCAAGCCCGAAGCAACGGTAGTACCACCGTTAAAACGGCTGCCTTTACGCCCTGGCACATCCACCACCATCACATGCGATGTTTGATTAGCCATGGGCTGAATCAAGCTTGCCGCAGCCCCTTGACCCACATCCCATACCACAAATTTGGATGCTGTTTGAGGCTCTTCTGGTACAACCCCGAAGGTATATATGAACAATACCCCGCTAATCATCAGCAGTGCAAATTTTTTCCGCATACGAAGCCACAATAAAGCAGCCATAAGAAATCCAAACAAGTAAAACAAACCCCAATACAGTGCTATATTCGGCAGCCAAAGGTTGCCACCAGGCCAAGCATGCATCTGCAATAACATCGCATTGCTTACATCAATGCCTAAGCCTGCCCAAGTCATAAAGACTTCCGCCAAGCTCTGACAGTTAAATACCGCAAAAATTTCACCAAGCAACGCCCATGGCAGTATCCAACCACCATATAAGGGCACCAACAATAGATTGGCTGGCAGGCTCCAAACAGGTAAACGGCCAAAGACACCTGTAATTAGGGGCAGTGTTGCCAGCGCAGCCACGACACTCACCACCATCAAGCCCTTGAGGTAGTTGAGCCAGAAGCTTCCTCTTGCCTCACCATGATGGCTGGCAAACAAGATCAAAGCCAGCGTTGCCACAAATGATAACCAGAGCGATATCGATAATACTGCCGAGGCATCCCATAAAAGAATCAATATAAGAGCCGCGAATAAAGTATTCACAGGCTGGTAGCGCGATCGCAAATACCAGGCCAAAGCAGCAGCAGCCAACATCAAAGCAGCACGCTGGGTAGGCAATGGCCAGCCTGCTATTGTGGCATAAGCCACTGCGCACAACACACCAAAAGCCAAACTACAATGACGCACGGAAAAACGAACAATCCATGCCTCACGGCGTGTGAGTAGCCACCAACAAAGCATCGCTCCCCAAGCGGCAACCATGCCAATATGTAGCCCTGAAATTGCCAATAAATGCGCCGCACCCGTTGCAGCAAAGGCTTCTTGGATATGCACTGGAATATCATTCCGCTCAGCCAACAGTAAAGCCTGTAAAACGCCGCGTTGCCCTTGAATTTGCAGTTTGTCATATCCGATAGCATGGGGTAAAGATGCCCGTACCTTGGCGCGCAAATCATTCAATAGACCCACCTTGGCATCAACGACCTGAATCGCACCGCGCACACCACCCATGAGTGCAATATGACGATCAAAACAATAAGCTTCATAGTCAAAACCACCTGGATTATGACGATTTTCAGGCGCATGTAATTTGGTTTTAAGCTGCACACGCTGCCCCGATTGTAGGCGCTGTTTATTTCGCCATACATAAACATCCACCTTGCCAGCCAACGTAGCGCCATCATCACGCTGAATATTTTTTAGTCGTAGGCGTGTTGACGATTGCCCTATACGCAATGATTCAATATCAGCCTGCACAACAATCTCATGGCCTACCCAGCTTGAATCATACTGCACTTGCCGCGCATCGTTGAGTAGGCAAAGCCCTCCCCAAAATAGCCCCAATATCCCCCACAAACAAAAAAGGCGCTGCCAACGCAACGCCCAAAACACGCACAATATAAGCAACAACCATAAATCCAGTTGCCATGATATACCATCCATGCGCGCCGCAGCCAAACCCAGCAGCCATGCCAGTGCAGGCACCAACAATGGCAAACGTTGCAGGCTTTTCGAGATGTCCAACATTACATTTCAGAAGGGTAGAAAAGCTTCCCTCGAATCATCACATCATCACCCAATCTACGCCGTTGTATGGCAAGCAAACGCACCACAGCATTCATATGTGGCGCGCCCAAACCATGCCAAAAATTCACAGATTCAGTTCCACCAATCAATAATGGTGCCTGATACAACAATAATTCATGGGCGAGGCCTGCCTCTAAAAAGGCCGCATGCAACTGCCCACCACCTTCCATCAAGACTTGCAGATAAGCGCTTTCCGCCAGATGTCTTAATGCCGCCTGCAAATCGACAACTTCAATAATTGCCATGCCTGCATGACACCAAGATGCTGTATGTTCATTGCTTGCATCATACACATACATGCGTGATTCAGCTGCATTATTCAACAACTTACATTCAGCAAAAAAACGGGGGGTACGTTTGGCAATCACCACGCGCAATGGCGGTTTTCCCTTGAGGCGTGCATGGCGCACCGTTAAGGAAGGGTTATCATCCTTTAGTGTCCCAGCACCTACCACAATCGCATCACATTCAGCGCGCACCCGATGGGCATGCCTGCGTGCTTTTGCACCCGTAATCCATTGAGAGTCATGTTGATATGTCGCCAGTTTACCATCCAGTGATATTGCAGCCTTGCTAATCACATAAGGGAGCCCTGTTGCGATATAGTGAAAAAACGCGGTATTCAAGGCATCTGCCTGCACCGACATCACACCGCCAATCACTTCAATCCCTGCTTTTTTTAACACCAACGATCCACCAGCCATATTCGGATTCGGATCAGATGATGCAAATACCACACGCTTGATACCTGCTTTCAATATAGCTTCTGTACAAGGTGGGGTTCGGCCATGCTTGCAACAAGGCTCTAAGCTCACATAAACACAAGCACCCACAGCCTGTTCTCCTGCATCTTGCAATGCATTTACTTCGGCATGTGCCTCACCAGCACAATGATGCCACCCTTCCCCAATAAGCTTACCATTCTTCACCACCACAGCACCCACACGCGGGTTGGGGTGTGTTCGAGCAATGCCTTTTTTTGCCAGCCCGATTGCGCGCTTCATGTATGTAGAATCCAGTGCTGCATCATAAGCAGATAGGTGCGACATATTAGACTCCGTCCATACAATTTTATTGACTGAGAAACCCTTGAAAGGACTATCATATTTAATCTGAGCACTGTAAAAACTGGCGATATTGAATTGCAATGGTAATACAAATGCAGAAAAATTAAATAAAATATGCTTGTCCACCACAAAACACATAACCATCATGCCTTTGTTATACGGTAACTTCAGAGAGATCGAATATGCACGCTTTCATTTTGCACCACACTTTAACGTTGTTTGGCTGAACGCTAGGCACTATGATTGAGGAATCATTCACCGTTCTATGGAGGGAGGGTATGAAGTCCTTAGTATTATTGTTTTTATTATTGATGGTGTCCTTATCCAGCAAGAGCATCGCGCAAACTCAGAATGGTGATAGTGAACATGAAGAGCTTTCGCTCTTTTTTGAAGCGGAAGAGCTTTATGTT
>JAUZQT010000028.1 GCA_030950825.1 Mariprofundaceae bacterium
AGCTTCGGCGCGATCATCACGGCGATTCATGAATAATGCAGGCTAGCAGACCGCTGAACTCTTTCATATTCGCTGGGGCTAAGATAGCCTCAATATAGAGGCTACTAGCCCGCATTATTCATAAATGCTGCCGCGCCCTCGCTTGCCCCTTTGTCCGCAACGAATCCTTTGCCAATCGCCCGTATGCATGGCTACGGCACTCATGGCAAAAAATCCGTTGCAAACAAAGCTTCGGCGCGATCATCACGGCGATTCATGCAAGACGGTATCTGATCCAGTTCGTAAGCCGCATAAATATGATAATATAAAAGCCTGACCTGGTTCTTATGGATGAAACTCTGGCTCTGCAATGGATTCACATTATCCGTAACCCCTGCAATCGTGCTTTCAGGATTCCAACTGATAAACTGACTCAATACAGACCCTTGCTGCAACATCTGCAAGCGTCCACGAGCATCATAATTACGTCTAAAATTAACGAAAGTTCACTCCTTTTTATCCATAAAGGGTAGCGTCCCCTTTTTTTCCAATAAAGGGTAGCGTCCCCTTTTTTTCCACAGCCTTATCGACAGCCCGAGAGGCAATCATCTCAGTCACCGTCAAGCCAATGCCATAACGCCTACAAATACGCCGAAATGGTAAATCAGTAATACCTGCCATCGGAGCTAAAACCAACGGTGGATCAATGCGATGTGTTCCCAGCGTAAATCCTGGGAGTGGAACTTGACTCATGGTGTGCCTCTGCCTAAAAAAAAGGCAATGCTAGATTTGAATCATAGTATTGTCGAATACTTCTAAATATTTAATGCGTGACAAACCATCAAATCTAGAGGCTTCGCACCCCCCATGTTTAGGGGGAGTAAAAAACAACAATGTTCGCTATACTTTTCGCATGGCTTTACTTTGCAGGCGTGTTTTAATCCTTATTTTTTTGTCTTTGGTTTCTGCATCAGCATTTGCCAATACTATTCTATCGCCTAAAGATCCACTGCAATTCCAACAGGCAAATTTTGTTCATAATGATGCGTTTGAAATTCCTACATTTAAGCCAGCAGAGATCATTGATTTGCCACATACATGGGATACCCCTCAAGGGCAATCGGGCTGGTATAGATTTACATTTGAAGTCCAAGATATGGAACCGAAGACATATGCAGTTTACCTGCCATCATTGAATATGAATGCCGAGATATTTCTTAATGGGGTGAGCATTGGTTCAGGTGGTCAAATGACTACACCTGTATCCAGATACTGGCATAAACCCATGATACAGACTTTCTCATCCAAGTTGTTTGTACAGGATGAAAATACGATAAACATTCATGTCATTGCATCATCTCCAGGTATTTTTGGGCATCTCGGCAAAGTGAGCGTGGGGCTTCAATCTCAGCTTGCACCTGAGTATGCATGGCAATTTTTTGAAGAAGATACGCTATATGTCATCTCAATGGCGTTGGGCTTTCTGATTGGTACAGTCATGTTGTACTTATGGTATTTACGCCGCAGAGATGAGTCCCTTTGGTTTGCACTGGGCTGTATCGCATGGGCTCTGAGCTGCTTCAATATCACGGTGGTGAATATCCCAGTATCAACCAAAGCTTGGGAGATTACGATGCTTTGGATCATTGGCTGGACTCCCGTGTTTCTATCCATGTTTCTTCATCGCTTTATGATGATAAAGCAACGGACTCTGGAGCAGCTGATGTTCAGCATAGGCATACTATTTTACCCGTTGCTTTGGCTGGTGCCAGACACATCTATTTATTTCACAACATATTTCTGGCATGGCGCAGCGATTGCCATGGCATTACATGCTATTTACTTGCTGGTTCGCAGGAAAAATGAACTGATACATGAACAGCCTTTTTCTATCCAGTCACTTATCGTGGTGATGGTTCTGGTAGTGATTTTTGGTATCCATGATTTTATGGTAATGTTGGAAATATTACCTGCCAATTCACATGCATGGTTGGGCTTTGCGGTGCCTATGCTATTGCTTGGGATTCTTGTTTTATTGATTCGTCGCTTTGTGGATGCGGCCGCTGGGTTAGAAATTGCCAATGCAACATTGGAACAAAAAGTGAGTGCCGCCGAAAGGCGTATTAACGAAAATTATCAAGTCATTGCAGGCTTAGAAATGGCTAGAGCACTTGACCAAGAACGAAATCGTATTTTTGGCGATTTGCATGATGATTTGGGGGCAAAGCTTCTGTCTTTGGTTTATAAAAGCGAGACGGATGATCAGAAACACTTGGCTAAAGATGCCATGAATGGCTTAAGGGAAATTGTACGCCGAAATGTTGACGATGTGCATGACTATTCGATGACTATTACTGTGTTGCAATGGCGTTTGGAGTGTAAACAACGTCTAGATGATAAGGGCGTTATGTTGGACTGGCACCAATGTCATTTAGAAAAAGTTGCAAGTATGCCATCGCGAGCTACCCCGCAGTTGACCAGTCTGCTACGCGAAGCCATAAGTAATGCGCTTAAATATGGCGATGACAAACATATCACTGTACGTTTGCAATATCGAAATAAACATTTGCTTATGTCGGTCCGAAATCAGGGTGCTGCATGGCTTGAAAAAAGTTCTGCGAGTAGTGGTCGCAATAGCATGAAAAATCGGGTTGACTCCCTTAACGGTAACATTCGTTGGCGGGCAGGGAAAAAGGGTGGCTGCCATGTGTCATGGTGCATCCCCTTGGAGGTAAATGAGCATGGATGAAAAGATACAACGGGTGCTGCTGCTTGAAGATCATCCCGACGCGCAACAGTGGTTGTGTGATGCGATTCACATTGCATTTGGGGCTGACACACAGGTTGACATCACAAGTTTGGTAAAAGATTCACTGGCTTTGGCAGATAGTCATATGTATGACTTAGTTGTGGCGGACTTACATCTACCTGATGGCACAGGTACAGCACTGGTAAAGCATATAAAGATGAAGTCAAATCCATGTTTTTGTGTGGTGGCAACTATTTTTTCTGATAACCAACACCTTTTCCCAGCGCTCAAAGCAGGTGCTGATGGTTATTTACTTAAAGATGAAGGTAAAGAAGATATTGCTCTGATGTTGCAGGGCATTTTGGAAGGTAAACCACCCATTTCTGCTATGGTTGCGCAGCAAATGCTTCACCACTTTCATCAAGCCGCACCTGCTGAGGAAGCTGATGATAGCTTGATGTTAACCAATCGGGAGCGCGAAATTCTGCTTTATATTTCAAAAGGTATGAGTACCAAAGAATGCGCTGAGTTGATGAGTATTAGCTATCATACAGCATCTGAGTATATCCAAAATGTCTACCGAAAACTAGATGTACACTCGCGTGTTGAGGCAACACTGGAAGCGGTAAGAATGGGATTCACATGATTAAAGAAGTCTATTCTGCAAGTATGAAAATTTCAGAAGTAGAGGCTAAGAAGTTCCAAAAGCATTGCATCTTTCTTCATGGGTGGGATATAAACCAAAATATTCCCTTCTTAAAATATGGTATACCAGCTATTCAACAGCTCGTACCATTTGAAAATTATTTATCACCAGTCATGGCTAGGGGTGGTTGGTTTTCACACCGTATTGTTTATCCTTCTCAGTTACCATTCCTTGAAGATACGAATTATGTTCAAGCGTATTTTAATGGTCTTATGCGCAAGGATTACCAGTTTCAAAAACATTGTTGATTGGATATAGTACTGGGGGCTTAGTTGCAAGATCATTGGTTGCTAATTCTGGGTTTCAGTGTGATGGGTTATTTACGTTGGCAGCACCACACTTTGGTCTCCTAGATTATGCTAATAACTTTAAATTTTTTCCATCTGTAAGAGCAATGTTACATGGCTCCGCTTCATTAGCTTCACTAAATGGGCATAGCATGGACATTAAAATGAGGCACCGATACAGGTATTATGGCGTTACTTATGAGAACAAAGCCGATGATGGACTCGTGCCTTACGCAAGTGCAATAGCGCAAGGATTAAAAGGTATCCACCCCCAACACCAGCGTTATATTCATTTGGAGAAAAGAACTGAAGGAGGGTCATCATTGGTTCATAATACTGAGGCTCTAGACCCTAAGCATATGTTCCCTTTCCTTAATGATTGTACGAGAGCACTACAGATTTTATAAGCCAAAGGTGTGTATTAGTAGCTAACCCGCATGATTCACAAATACTGCCGTGCCCTTGCTTGATCCTTTGTCCGCAAGAATGCCTCGTCGCTCATCCGCAAGCATGGCTACGGGCTAAAAGAACGTCGTCATTAATAAATATGAATCAAAAGCTTTAGGCATATTTTTCCCACGGTAAGTATCTTGCACTTCAAGCCTTACAATAAGCGGTAATGGTATTTCACCCTGTTGCCATGCCTCAATGCCACTCCATGATGCAGATACACGCCACTGGTCGGCAAAAATATCTGTGTTGGCCATCAGTGCGACAGTGTTGTTACCCATTTTAGAGACATATCGATCTGAGTTTTTAGCATAGCGATGCCAGGTAGTGCTAAGCCGCCAGTTACCCATAACCTTGCCCAGTTCAATATCATGTTCCCAGTAATCGCCAAGGTTTCTTTTCAGCTCTTCTTTGCTAGCAGAAACCGCCAAAACTTCCCCTGGCGCTGGCACTCGCATGGTTCGCGTATCCTCAAACTGCCAAGTACGCACTGTTTTAAGATGCAAATCAAACCCAGCACCTAAATCACGGAAGTATTCAAACTGCATGAAAATATCATTGCTACCATCAGCCACGACGACATCAAATAAGTCGTCAGGATTATCTGCTTTGGCAATACCCGCTCGATATGCCGCACCCAGAACAATACTTTGCTTATCGTCCTTCAGGGCACGCCATAACCCTCCGAACACTGGGTCACCAGCACCCGAGGTCGTGACACTTCCTATCCGTTTATATCCATAACCAAAGACAGGCGAGGTTAAAATATTTTGCACACCTTCAGTGCCAACTGGATTGATGGCACCTCCTGCTGGAGCAAAAGGAAAGTTCGTTGGCCCAATCGCTGCATTTGCATTAAAGAGCGGGTTGAAGCCCACATTACCGCCAGCTACTGAGAAATTTACATGACTTTGGTTACGAACATACTCCAAGATGGTTCCAATGGAGATATCTTCAGTCAAGCCGTAACCTAATGTGATGCGTGTACGGTCAGATACGACATCTGTATTAAGCGTTGTCGTACCCAAAGTAGCGCTCGGACCGAGTAATGCTAACGCTGGAAAAATATTGCTGTTCAGGTCAATAGCATCAAAAGAAGCACCTAGATTTTCCTCTTTCTTAAATGGGTTGAACCGCTTGTCAAAGGAGCTTCGACGCACTTCGACCTGAACAACCCATCTGCCCTCAGGAGCAATAAGTGCTAGGGCATGTTTGGCGCTCTCATTTGTTTTATCCTCTGCCATCGCAACGCTGCTTATCAATAGCGCCCATAGACCAAAGATCATTCTCTTTTTCAAAAAAACACCCTCATATCCATACCCTCAATACATATACTCAAAAAGTATACTGTTCCAATTCAGTAAAAGCTCCTTTTCTACACTATAATTCGAGAAGGTATGCGCTCTCAGTAAGCACTTTTGCAGCTCGTAAGCATTGAAATATATATAAAAAAAGGCAGCAATTTCTCGCTGCCTTTCTATTTCTTATCTAGCAATAAATCGCTGACTATTTCTGTGTGTATACCGCGCCATTCGTATCAATAGTAATAAACTGACTATTCACCACGATAATGGATGGAAACTGTGGCGCAAGAGTACTAGGATTACCAGGGAGTAGCGTCCACTTAATACCATCATAACTGATCTGATAAGAACTCACATCGCCAACCGCTCCGAAAACAAAGCCATTCCACGCAATATCGCGAATGGCTCGGTTGGTTGTTCCAGCACGCACTGTCCAAGTGATTGCATCTGGGCTACTCAACATCTTGCCGCCATTACCGCCAGCTACGAATTGACCATTGGCATAGCTGACAGCGTAAAGTTGTGCTGTTGTCGGTACAGTTTGCTTCGTCCAAGTGACTCCATCCGTACTGGTAATTATCCCAGCGTTCCCAACTGCGACAATCAATGTTGGGCTAGAGGAAGTGACTGCCCACAATGCTCCCACAGCAGGCGTTGGTCGAATCGTCCATGTTACAGCGTCTGGACTTGTTGCTAGAAAAGCAGTCTGTGTTGTTCCTGCCGATCCAACAGCAATGTACTGCGCACCAGTCCAGTGGATGTCATTTAGAACATCAAATATCCCGAGCCCTGAATTTTGTGTCGTCCAGTTAATGCCATCAATACTTGTTTTGACCGCTCCGCTGCCACCTACTGCGACATATTGCGTACCATTCCAAGTCACACCCAGCAGCCCCGCACCAGTACCGACAACCACCTCAGTCCAAGTCGTTTTATCAGGGCTATGGTAAAGACTTCCCAGTGAATTTGCGATCACATAACCAGGTGTTCCGTAGGCAAGATCCTCAGGTAGCACGAATGCAGCTTGCGTGGATGTCCAACCTGTTGGGGCAATGTTGTTCACTGTAATATCAGCCACTGCGTAGCCTGCATTTCCTGCATTATCAACAACAGCGAAGGTCACGGTTGTTACTCCCGCTGACAACACCAGAGGAGCGTTATGAGTGATAGCTGCGGCAACGCCAACGTTATCCGTTGCTGTTGCACCCGCAAAAAAGGCGGTGAGCGCTGGATCCGTAGCATTAATACCACTCGCAATATTTTGATCTACAGAAATATTTGATGGCGGTGTAATCAGAGGTGCAATGGTATCAGAGCCTACAGCAACCGCAGGAGAAGATAATTGCAAGATCCGATGAGTGGCTCCATCAGAAACATAAGCAGTA
>JAUZQT010000029.1 GCA_030950825.1 Mariprofundaceae bacterium
GCACATGATTTTTTCATGTGAATGCAGGGTTGAATTATAGCTGCAACTGCTTGTTTTTTTTATTTTTTATTTTAAAGAGGGTGATGTGACGAAGGCTGAAATTGCTAATATTATTTATGAACGTATAGGGCTTTCTAAAAAGGAATCGGCTCAAATTGTTGAAACGGTTCTTAATGAAATGAAGCAGGTTCTTGAAGCAGGTAAAGATGTCAAGCTGTCTGGCTTTGGGCACTTTATGATTCGTGAAAAAAATGCTCGCAGAGGGCGCAACCCTAAGACAGGTGGAGACATTACGATTGAGCCGCGCCGGGTTGTGACATTTCGTGCCAGTCAGTTATTGAAAGAAAAAATAACTGAGGGTAGTGAGTGAGTGAGTGTACAAGCTAAAGAGCTGATACATGCTGGAATTCGCGTTCCTGACTTGCCCGACAAAATTTTTTTTTCCATCCGTGAAGTGAGTGACTTGTGTACGATTGAGCCACATGTATTGCGTTATTGGGAGTCTGAATTTAAACATGTCAAGCCTGTTAAAAAAAGTGGCAACCGTCGCTTTTATCGGCATCGTGATGTGTATGCAATATTGCAAATAAAACACCTTTTATATGATTTAAATTTTACTATTCGCGGTGCAAAAAAACGCATTATGAGTGGTGGTTTGGATGATATTGTCGAACAGCAAGATGTACAGGCATCATTGCGTATGATTCGAGAGGAATTATTATCCGCGCTTGAAATTTTAGCGGAGTAACGTCACATTGAATAAACGGGACGTAGCGCAGCTTGGTAGCGCACCACACTGGGGGTGTGGTGGTCGGAGGTTCAAATCCTCTCGTCCCGACCATTCTTCGTATAGTTTTTTGATACCGATATTGATAGTGGTATCTGAAGTGATTGTTTTGTGAAAATTCAACGTAAGCAAAGCTTGTCTTTTGAGCGGCCACGCCGTCGTATGGTTGAAGAGCAGTTGATTCCGAGAGGGGTTTCTGACACTCGGGTTTTGCAAGCCATGGCGACTGTGCCAAGGCATATGTTTGTGGATGCTGCTTTGATAGGTTATGCATACCAAGACTCTTCGCTGCCTATTGGCGAAGGGCAGACGATTTCTCAGCCATTTATGGTGGCTCGTATGTCCGAATTACTATCGCTTCAAGGCCATGAACGCGTGTTGGAAATTGGTACAGGTTGTGGTTATCAAACAGCAGTATTATCACGCTTATGCCAGCGAGTTTATAGTATTGAACGTATCCCTACATTACACACCAAAGCGCGCCAGAATCTACGCCAAGCACGCCATGCCAATGTGATGCTAAAGTGTGGTGATGGCTTGCTTGGATGGGATGAATATGCACCTTTTGATGCCATTATTGTCACAGCTGGCGGTTTTGCGTCAGATATATGGATGCAGCAGCTTTGTGAAGGGGGCGTTTTGTTGATGCCTGAAGGTGAGCATGGCTCACACCGCTTGGTTCGCCGTCGAAAGTTGCATGAGGGTGTTGAGGAAGAATATCTGGATACCTGCACATTTGTGCCATTGTTGAAAGGGGAGTTAAGGCGGTGATAAAATCAGAAGCAGCTGTCGTGAAAGAGTCATGGTTACGTCGGAGTTACCATTGGACACTTGCTTGGGCAGCACACCCACAGGCAAAATGGGCATTGTTTTTTATTGCCCTGATTGAAGCCAGTATTTTTCCTATTCCACCAGATATTTTGTTGTTGGCTTTGGCTTTGGGGAGGCCAGATCTTGCCCTTCGGTTTGCTGCAATCTGTACTGCGGGGTCAACTGTAGGCGCCATACTGGGTTATTTGATAGGTATGTTGTTATTTGCCAGTGTCGCTGAACCTGTATTACAATTTTATGGTGCGATGGAACAATTTCATAAAGTTGAAGGACTATTTCTTGAGTGGGGTTTGATATTGGTCTTGGTGGCAGGATTTTCACCGATACCATTCAAAGTGATCACCATTGCAGCTGGGGCATTTGGGCTACCTTTTATCGGCTTTGTTGCTGCCGCACTGATATCCAGAGGTACCCGTTTCTTCTTGGAAGGTGGTATTTTGCGGTGGGGTGGGGAAAGGCTGCGAGCTTGGGTGGAAAAATATTTTGAATGGGCGACATTGGGTATTGCAGTATTGGTTGTTTTAGGCTTTTTGAGCTTATGGCTGCTAAAATGAAGCCAAGAATGATGCTTTCTCTATTGATTTGTAAGGCTTATTTGTAACAGGGTGTGAAATTTATGTGCCTTCGGTTGAACTATTTGATACTTGTTTTTTCACTGCTTCTTTTTGCGGGCTGTGTTAAGACGGAACTGCCTGTAACAGGTCAAGTTATAAAAAAAAATAGCTCAAACGCTTCACGCTCAGTTAGTTATACCGTTCATTCAGGGGATACCTTGTATCGAATAGGCAAGCGTTTTGGTATTGCGTATAAAACATTGGCACGAAACAACCATATTAGGCCGCCTTATATTATTTATACGGGTCAACGAATTTATTTGAAAGGTACGGTACCGCGTTCACGCCAATTACCGCTGGTACGCCATAAACATACACCGAAAACTACACGGAAAAAACATTCGACAAGAAAAGTAGCAAGAAACGTGAAATCATTGAACTTTCGCTGGCCTGTCAAAGGGGTATTAACAAGTCGTTTTGGTCGCCGAGGAAGCCGCATGCATGATGGTATTGATATTGGTGCCAAAGAAGGGACTCCTATTTATGCAGTCTTAGCGGGAGAAATAGTTTTATCCAATCAGCGCCTGTCTGGTTATGGTCGAATGGTTATGATTCGCCACCGTCATGACTTATTTACAGTGTATGCACATAATCAACGTAATTTGGTGCGCAAAGGGGATACAGTAAAAAAAGGCGATATTATTGCTCGTGTGGGGCATACAGGTAGGGCAACAGGTTCGCATCTACATTTTGAAGTGAGGCGGGCAGCGACAGCCGTTGATCCTTTGGTTTATTTGCCAAAAAGACATTAGACATCATTATTTTGCTTGCCAACTGGTAATAGCCTTGATGTATTCAGTCTGCTCTTTAAGTTTTTCTACATCAGGAATAAAAACACCCATATTGGAAGTGCTCAAATGTTCGAGCCAACCAGCCAAAAATTGCAAATAGGTATTGCACATCAGTTCATTATTTAAAATAGCCTGTTCACCAATGTAATCACCACTTGAGGCAATCTCGCCACGCACGGCAATATCAAGGTTGCCAATGATTTTGCTGTTATTGGCATCGATTGCTTTGAATTGGCCTGCGACATTAAGGTAAATGAGCCAAGCCGTACCTGGTTCAAGTGCAGCGGTGGTGTGTAGCATTTGATCTTTATTTGGCAGAGAAGCTGCTGACAGCCGATGCAACACGGCATGCGCAAAAACACCTCGCATCAAAAAATCAAACATGCCAGCTTTGTTTTTGGCGATTAAACCAAGCTCTTTATCTTTTTCCATGCGCCTACCAGCCCAGTCTTCGGCAAGTGTTTTGCTTGTGATATGGGCATCATGTTTTTTTAATGCTTCGGCATACATACATGCGCGCCATGTACCATCGTCTTGCAAGCGCCATGCCTTATCCCCAGCTGGAGATAAGGCATCGATAGAGAAGTTAATATTCATGGTTGCCTCTGTTTCTTAATAATGGGGTTGCCAGTGCTTGGGTCAATGCATAATGAAATGCAGCCGTGTAATAAGTGCAATAAATCTTCACCCACAAGACCCCGTCGCCAGCCTTGTAGGCAAGCAAGGTCAGGTTCGGGTAATTTGCAGAGTTTGCCCCATGAGGCTAAATCAGCAAGCTCACCTTTACTGCTTAAGATACTGGCGGAAATATCACCTGATTCAGCCTTGAGACGTAGCAGCGTATCAAGTAATTCTAAACGTAAATCAGTGCCAGTAGTATGGTGATTCCGTCGATGTGGTTCTGGGCATTCGTTTTCGGGTATGTTTCTTCCCTGTTGCCATGTGCGAATCAGGTCATCACCAAAGCGGCGAACAGTTCCTTGTGCGAGGCCACGAATACGCTTGAGAATATCAATATCTAAGGCATCGCGGCGCGAAATTTCAAGCAAAGGCTCATCAGCAATCAGACGACGACGTGGGATATTGCGTTGGGTGGCCTGTTGCTCGCGCCAAGTTGCTAATTCGCGTAATATAGCCAAGGCAGGCCCTTTGAGTCGGTTGGCACCCTTGACGCGCCATAACAGGGCATTGTGATCTTGTTGGTAGGTTGCAAGATCACATAGTTTAAATTGCTCTTCCTGGAGCCAATCAAGGCGCCCGCGTGCTTCCAAACGCTCTGTTAAATGTTGGTAAATTGGCATTAACCAAATCACATCATCGGCCGCATAATCGAGCTGCTTTTGACGCAAAGGGCGCGAAACCCAATCGCTAAAGGATTCTTGTTTGGCGAGCTCTTTTTTTGCAATGCGTTGCACCAGATTGCCAAAACCAATTTGTTGCCCCAGCCCCAACAAGGCAGCTGCAACTTGGGTATCGAACACAGGTAATGGAAGTCTTCCTGATTCATTTAAAATAATTTCCAAATCTTGCCGACCTGCATGAAACACTTTTAAAATATTTGGATTGCAAAGCACATCCCAGATAGGCGTTAAATCCTTCAAAGCGATGGGATCAATAAGCCAACATTGTTGATCACCATAAATTTGTAGCAGTGCAAACTCTGGGTAATAGGTGGTTTCACGGTGAAATTCAGTATCAACGGCTAGCACTGAGCACTTGCTCAGGTGCGCACAAGCGTTGATTAAGTTTGCAGGCGTATCAATGTAGGTGTATGAGTTTTGGGGCATGGGCAAAAGCTAGAAGTTGTTTGCCACTTCGGCAATCAGTTTGATGCAACCCTATTTATCCCATATCACGCATGAACCGCTGTGCTGATTGATACCGCACGCACCTCATTCACACCTGACAACGACAAAAGGGTAGAGTAGAGGGCAAGCACAAGTGCCAGCCCTCTACCCCGCAACGCTGACGGAAAGTAATATTCAATCATGGGTTGAGCGAACGCATTGGATGGTGCGTCACTTTCATCGAAGTTCGTCTGCGGTTGAGGGCGGAATTGTCAATCAGCATCGAATTTTACTGATTGTAACGGATTCTATTGGTAGTAACCCCAACATTTTGAGCTGGTTTGGCAGCATAAAAGGGGGCATTGTATAGTACACCGCACCTTATCAGTGTATATCAATGGTTTATAAGACCAACAGAATCCGTTATAAATAGTAAAATTCATATGAAATATTTGAAAGAAACGCAGGAATTAATATGAGGACAGTATTTGAAATTGCACTTATGACTTGAATTCATGAACATTGATTTTTCACTTGATTTAACATTCAAAAGTCGCGAAGATATTGTTCTTAGCAGTGTTTTTTCGGCTGTATTCCCAAAAATGATAGGAGTCTATGATGTTGCG
>JAUZQT010000003.1 GCA_030950825.1 Mariprofundaceae bacterium
CATAAACCAACCATCTCATGGGTATTCCTTGCGCTTTTTTTATTGCCTGGCGTGCTTCATTTAATATTTCAAACAAGCACAAATCCTTGGGGTGTTTATCGGCTATCAATCTATATCATAGCGGTCTTTGTGATTTTTCGCATGTTCCAACATTCAGCGCCTTATATGATCAACAGTATCACTTGGGTCGCGCTTCTTGGGATCATTGGCAACCTTTATGCACTGATAGCGATGGCTCAAATGTTTTATTTTTTACCCCAAGACCCCAATAGTATCTTTGCTATTTGGAACCATGCCATTCGCTTCTCAGGACCGTTTTTACAACCCAATTTTTCCGCTCTTTTCTTTGATATTGTGATTGTGTCTTTATTGATTCAAGGTATCCGTACATCCTTTCAACGTGTTTGGTTCATGTTAAGTATTCTTCCCATCGCAACTGTTTTAGCATCCAATAGTCGCAGCGGCATACTTCTATTGGCTACGGTTTTATTGATACTCTGGATGCAATCCATTGAAAAAAAGAAAATGTTTATCTACAGCACCACTACTGTGATTTTCTCCATCACCTTAGCTTTGTATTGGAACAGTTTGTTACAAGGGAACGGTCAGGAAATAGTTTTAGCATCTCGATTGGCTGAGGGGGGATTCTCAGCTCGAATCAGCTTATGGTATAGTGTCTTTCACTTATTCATGGAACAACCGACCTTAGGTATTGGTTATGGCAATTTGGCAGCTCACTTTGCTGAAGCTCAAGCTTATACCCATCAACAGCACCCTTTATGGACGACTTTCTCATCAGCAAGCTATTGGGTACACAACCTTGTTTTACATTTCTTCACAGAAGGAGGAATCATCGGTGGAATTACTATATTAACGATGTTATACATCATTGCCCGAAAAGGCTGGTCTATTCTCCAGCAAACGAATGCGATCAACCATCCTCAATTTTCAAGTTTTATGGTGGTAAGTCTGATCGTTTTGCACGGTATGGTGAGTATTAGTTTTTTTCAGGGATTCTTTTTAAGTCTTTTGAGCTTATATCTCGCAGGCTTATTTCCAGTGCAAAACAGTGACACAACCTCCCTTCCTATCAAGCATCGATCACTCCACATTCTTTATATGATTCCTGCTATCTATGCTGCAATCATTTTCTATCAACTTGTATCGACACAAATTTCGATGGATGCGGTTTTTGATGATAACCCAGATAGTCCTCGTTTTATTGAAGAGGTTGCCAAGGCGATTGATAATCCTTGGACAGCCCGTCCTGGCTTGGAATATTTGCTCGCCAATATGGAGCTAACTCACGCACCTGCCTATCAATGGGTCAATATGTACCCTTATATTTTTTCCTCTTGGCAACTCTCTCAAGATCCTGCTGCATTTCATCGCTTAATTTTACAAGCACACCTTGCAGATAATGCCTTATCTGAAAGGTATTGGAGTGAGTTCTTTTTGCAAGCATACCCTAACAATTCTGCGGAAAAAACGCTAAGGCATCACATCAATATAGGACATCATCAGCATGAAGCGCTAAGAATGGATATGCTATGATTCGAAAAAAGCTCTTCGCATTTATGATTTGCGCAATACTTCTCACCTTAAACTTTTCATTGAATCAACGCTTATCATCAAACAACTCGATTTTTCATCCTGTGCCTACAAACATTTCTCCTCAAGTCTTGAAAGCTTCTTCCATGGGCTATCAAAATTTGATCGCAACATACCTATGGTTTAAGACCATCGCTTATTTTGGCAAGCATACTACGAATATCGATTATGATTACCTTGCAACTTTATTTCATAACATTATTGCACTCAATCCGAAATTTGAGCCCGTTTATTATATGGCGGCCAGTGTGTTTCCATGGAATACGCAAAGCACAAAAGTAAGTAAGCCAATATTGTTACAAGCCATGATTGAATTTCCCAATGATTGGCGCTGGCCCTATTATCGGGGCTTTAATAGCTACTGGTTTGAACATGATTATCAGCAGGCAGCACACTTTTTTGAATTATCGTCATATAAGCCCAATGCGCCTGGGCTGGTCAGCTCCTTGGCTGCGCGCATGCATGCAGAAAGAGGTAATATTGATACAGCCCTAGGGTTTCTCGCCCGTTTGATTCAAAATAAAAACGATAGCAACACCCATGCAACACTGATGCGCCAGTACCAACAATTAAAAACCGAAAAACAATTACAAGAAATTGAAGGCTGGTTGCGTACACTGCCTGAAAATCAACGAAACGCACAAGGGATCACCAGACTTAAAAGGCATGGCTATTTCATTCCTGAAACACTGGAAGATGGTGGGTACATTATGTTCAAGGATGGTGCGCTTATGAGTAGCCATGCCAACAAACGCTTCAGAGTCTTTATTCCAGTCAAACGCCAAGGAGTTGTACAAGATGAAACCACTCATTGATGTTCAGCATATCAATTTGAGGATTGCAACGGGGCATGTCTTTCAAAAACAAAAAACGATTTTGCACGATATATCCTTTCAGGTAATGCAAGGTTCAAGTACGGCCTACTTGGGAACCAATGGTGCAGGTAAAACCAGTACTTTTCGTATTCTTTGTGGTTTGGTGAAAGCAAATTCTGGTCATGTCTTCTTTGATGGTGAGATGATGTCCAATGGCCTACCTCCCAAACGCTTTGGTTTTATGCCTGAGCAGCCATACTTTTATAAAAACCTCACGCCGAAAGAGTTGCTGACTGGTTTGGGTAGGCTTTCTGGCCTCCGTAACAATGACCTGAACAAGGACATTGGTGTGTGGGCGGAACGTTTGGGCTTTACCAAGGTATTGAATCAGCGCTTATCGACCTGCTCGAAAGGACAAGTTCAACGCGTTGGTCTGGCGCAAGCACTGATTCACCAGCCTGATTTTATTTTACTGGATGAACCTTTATCTGGGTTGGATCCGATTGGCAGAGCATGTGTTCGAGATGTTCTTCACGCTGAAATTAAACGTGGTGCAACCTTGTTATTTTCATCACATATTTTATCCGATGCTGAAGCAATTTGTGATCAGGTGATTATCCTTAAAGAGGGTAGAACTGTGTTTTCTGGGGGAATTAAATCATTGTTATCGTCTGAGGATGAATGGCTACTTAAAGCAACATGGAAGGGGATTCCCCCTACATTTTTGAATACGCAAGTCAGCCTGTTTATTGACGGAAGTTATCATTTTCGTGGTGTGTCGATAGCCGCTCGCAACGAGGTTATTCAGAAAATATTGGCGGATGCAAACGCTTCACTTATTTCAGTTGAGCCAAAACAACGCACATTGGAACATGCATTCGTTGATTTATTGCGAAGCGATGCGAAAAATGTGGGGGAGTCGAATTCGGAGGAAGGTCATTATGCAGCCGATTCTTGAAATTGCCAAACTAACTTTTGCGGATGCCATCAGAAATAAAATATTTTATGGTGTATTTACCTTTCTAATCATTTTATTTGTCGCCTCTGCTGCGCTTGCTTCTGTGACCATGGGGCGCACAGAAATGATGATTCTTGATTTGGGTTTGGGTGGTATATCCATTCTGGCTAATTTGATGGCCATTGTTATCACCATTCAATCGTTGCAGCAGGAGCGCGAAAGCCGAACCTTGTATGTTTTGCTGACACGTTTGAAACAGCGTTGGAAATACCAAGTTGGAAAGTTTGCTGGTTTGGCTGCTGTATTAGGCCTTCAAGTTGTATTGATGTGCTGTATGCTGGCTGCATGCATTGCTCTTTTTGGTGATATTTACTGGCAATCATTTTTCCAAGCCTGTCTTACAACGATCTTGGAAGTGTGGCTTGTGATTGCCATTGCCCTTTTATTTTCACTGTCATCCAGCCTGTTTCTTGCTATATTATTTACACTTGCAGTTGATATTGCAGGACGCTTTACATTCACTATTCGCCAGCTTGGTGAGCAATCGGAGAATCCTGTTTTAGAGGTATTAACGCAAACGATGTATTATATTTTGCCTAACCTTGAAGCCGTGAATCTGCGGAACATGGCTGGTTATATCCCCCATTATGAATGGTCACAAATGTTTCAA